>CAYUMA010000362.1:0-3307 GCA_964445675.1 uncultured Pseudomonadales bacterium
TCCGGCGGACGACCTGACGGACCCCTCGCCGGCGACCACGTTCGCGCACCTCAACGCGACCGTTACTCTTTCGCGCGCGATCACCGACCTCGGCATCTATCCTGCGGTGGATCCGCTCGACTCCTCGAGCCTTCAGCTGGATCCGTTGATCGTCGGCGAGGAACACTACCGCGTTGCGCGCGCCGTGCAGCAGGTGTTGCAGCGGTACAAGGAACTCAAGGACATCATCGCGATCCTCGGGATGGACGAACTGTCGGAGGACGACAAGAAGCTCGTCTACCGGGCCCGCAAGATGCAGCAGTTCTTTTCTCAGCCGATGTTTGTCGCGGAGGCGTTCACCGGCCAGAGCGGCGTGTTCTGTTCGCGCGAAGAGACGGTTCGCAGCTTCAAGGCGATCCTGGATGGCGAATACGATCACCTCCCGGAGCAGGCGTTCTACATGGTCGGCACGATCGAAGGCGCAGTCGAGAAGGCGAAGAAGCTGGAGGCGAAGCAATAGCCATGGCGATGACCATGCATTGCGACATCGTCAGCGCCGAGAAATCGATCTTCTCGGGCCGTGTGACGATGGTCATCGCGACCGGCAGCATCGGGGAGCTGGGAATCATGCCGGGTCACGCGCCGTTGCTGACCGGGATCAAGCCGGGTCCGGTGCGGTTGCAGCTCGACAACGGAGAGGAGCAGGTCTTTTTTGCGTCGGGTGGATTCCTCGAAGTGCAACCGAGCGTCGTGACGGTGCTCGCCGACACTGCGCTGCGGGCAGACGATCTCGATGAGGCAGCTGCCCTGCAGGCCAAGGAGAAAGCCGAAAAGACGTTGCAGGATCAGGCGGCCGATTTCGATTTTTCCATTGCCGCCGCTCAGTTGGCGGAGGCTGCGGCTCGCCTGCGCACGCTGGAAGAGCTGAGGAAGCGTCGCCGCTGACGGTGCGCGTGCGGTAGCGCTGAAGCTTGGCCGCGCGAATTACATAATGGGGTTGAAAGGGGTGACCGGGGTCACCCCTTTTGGTATGTGCGTCTCTATAATTCGCGGGACTGCGGATCGGACTGAAATGCAATGAACCTCGAGGTCATCGTGCTTGCCGCGGGTCAGGGCACGCGGATGCGTTCGAAGTTGCCCAAAGTGCTGCACGACCTCGCCGGGCAACCGTTGCTCGCGCACGTTTTGCGCGCGGTCCGTCCGCTTGCGCCACGCCGCACCCACGTGGTCATCGGTCATGCGGGCGATCGCGTTCGGGCGGCATTCGCCGACGCGCGAGATCTCACGTGGGTCACCCAGGCCGAGCAACTTGGCACGGGTCACGCGGTCACTCAGGCATTGCCCGGCGTTGCCGCAGACGCAACAGTCTTGATCCTGTTCGCCGACGTCCCGTTGATCCGCACCGAAACGTTGTCGGCGTGCGTCGCGGCCGCGGGAACGCACAACGTCGCGGTCGTCACCGCTGACATGCCGAATCCGACGGGACTGGGGCGCATCGTGCGGGACGACCGCGACCGGATGACCGCGATCGTCGAGGAGCGCGACGCAACCCCTGTCCAGCGCGCGATCACCGAGATCAATTCCGGAATCATGGTGGCGAAAGCTTCATTGCTGCGCGAACTACTCGCAGGTCTCAAGCGCAACAATGCGCAAGGCGAGTTGTATCTGACGGATGTCGTGAGCCTTGCGGTGGGTCGTGGCATCGACGTCGTACCGTGTCGCACAGCCCGGGCCGACGAAGTCGCCGGCGTCAACGATCGAGCCGAACTCGCGCGCCTCGAGCGCGTGTTTCAGCGGAGTGCGGCCGAGCGTCTGATGGCGGCTGGCGTGACGCTGCGTGATCCCGCAAGGCTGGACGTGCGCGGCGAACTCGAAACCGGCGTCGACTGCGTGATCGACGTCGACGTCGTTTTCGAAGGGCGCGTGACGCTCGGTGAAGGTGTGCACATCGGTCCCGGTTGTGTGATCCGCGACTCGCGCCTCGGCGACGGTGCCGTGGTCCACGCCCATACCGTGATCGATGGCGCAGTGATCGACGCCGGCTGCGAGTTGGGTCCATTTGCCCGATTGCGTCCGGGTACCGAGCTGGGTGAACGCGTCAAGATCGGCAATTTCGTCGAGACGAAGAAGACCCGACTCGGGCCCGATACGAAGTCGAATCACTTCGCCTACCTCGGCGATACGACGACGGGTGCGAATTGCAACATCGGCGCGGGCACGATCATGTGCAACTTCGATGGAGTCGCAAAACACGAGACCCACCTCGGCCGCGACGTCTTCATCGGATCCAACTCGACGCTCGTTGCGCCGATCGAGGTTGGCGATGGTGGCTATGTCGCCGCCGGATCGACCGTGACCACGCGGGTTAATGCGGGCGAACTCGCTGTCGGGCGCGCGCGGCAACGCAATATCGGCGGCTGGGTTCCCCCGGCAAAACGCGCCAAAAAAACTCAATAGCAAACCGTCTGAGCAACCGGAAACACTTAAAACCATGTGCGGCATTGTTGGCGCAATTGCGCGCCGGGACGTTCCGGGGATCCTGCTGGAAGGCCTCAAGCGGCTCGAGTATCGCGGCTATGATTCGGCGGGACTTGCCGTGATCCCGCACGGCTCGGCCCGCATCGAACGCCGGCGCCGCGTCGGCAAGGTCAAAGAGCTCACCGATAGCCTGCGCGCGGACCCGCTATTCGGTCATATCGGGATCGCGCACACGCGATGGGCCACGCACGGTGCGCCGCTCGAACGCAACGCGCATCCACACATGTCGCGGGATCGGATCTGCGTGGTGCACAACGGCATCATCGAAAACTTCGAACAGATCCGGATGCAACTGAAGCAGGACGGCTATCAGTTCGACTCGGACACCGACTCGGAGGTGATCGCGCATCTCATCGAATCGTTGCAGGTCGATGGACGCAGTCTCGTCGACACGGTGCGCCTTGCGATCAAACACCTCGAAGGCGCCTATGCGATCGGCGTGATGTCGCGCGACGAACCGGATCGGCTGGTCGGCGCGCGTGTCGGCAGTCCGCTCGTTGTCGGGATCGGTATCGGCGAGAACTTTCTTGCGTCGGATGTCCTCGCGCTGCGCCCGGTCACCGACCGGTTCGTCTTTCTCGAAGAGGGTGATCTGGTTGAGATCACCGCCGATGGACTCACGGTGTGGAGCGTCGATGCGCGCAATGTGGTGCGCGCGACCGTTCACGTGCAGCTGGGCAATGACGATGTCGATAAAGGCAACTATCGGCACCACATGCTGAAGGAGATCCACGAGCAGCCGAAGGTTGTTCGCGACACACTCGAGGGGCGTCTGACGAAGACGCGGATC
>CAYUMA010000363.1:0-2204 GCA_964445675.1 uncultured Pseudomonadales bacterium
CGCAGCGTCGCTTGACGCGGTGTCGCTTGACGCGGCATCGCTCGAAGCCGCCGAGCTCGCCGCAGCCGTTGAAGCGGACGCGACGGCCGGCCCCAGCCCCTGACTCCGCCGGAGAGACCGCCGCAAGCGCCGGGCCTGCGCCGTTGCGTCGCGGTGACCGGCGCGACCGGATTCATCGGCACCCACCTGCTCGCGCAGCTGTACCGCGAAGGCTACGAAGTTCGCGCATTGACGCGTGTACCACGCGCGTCGAATGCGATCGATCGGATCACTTGGATTCACGGCGACCTGACCGACGGGCGCGGGGTCGATGAGTTGCTGCAGCGTGCGACTGCCGTGCTGCACTGTGCGGGCGCCGTTCGCGGCGCGCGCCAGAGCGACTTCGACACGGTCAACGTCGACGGCACCCGACGCATCGCGGAAGCCGCGGCGGCCGCCGGGGTCGCACGGCTGCTGTTGCTGTCATCGCTCGCGGCGCGCGAGCCCCAGCTTTCGATGTATGCGTCGAGCAAGCGTCGCGGCGAGGACGCGTTGCGATCCGTCAACATGCCGTGGACTGTGTTTCGGCCGCCGGCGGTGTACGGCCCGGGCGACGAGGAACTCGCGCCACTGTTCGGTTTGATGCTGCGCGGCCTCGCGGTCGTTCCTGGCCATTCGGGGCGCACATCGCTGCTGTACGTCACCGACCTGGTTCGAGCGGTGAGCGCCTGGCTGCGCGCACCCGCGCAGCGCGACGGCGGCGAATGCTTCGAACTCGATGATGGCACGCCGGGCGGCTACGACTGGACAGACATGATCCGGATCGCGCGGACGGTACGCGGTGCTCGCATCCGTCGCGTCGATATCCCGCAGCCGCTGCTCGGTGCGATCGCGGCCGCGAATCTCGGCCTCGGCCGCCTGCTGCATCGCGCACCGATGGTGACCCCGGGCAAAGTGCGCGAACTGTTCCATCGCGACTGGGTGTGTCGGACCCAGCCGATTCGCGCGGCATTGTCGTGGCAGCCCGAGGTGCAATTTGCTGCGGGCTTGCGGCTCACATTCCAGGCACCGACCGGTGCTCCTGCGGACCCGTCGAATGGCGCTGAATGAATCGATGTCGCGGGGCGAGCGATTGGGTATCAACTGGGTCTGGTCGCCGCTGCCGGTCGCGATCACCGAGGCCGACCTTGCGTTGTTGTCGCAGGTCGAGCGCGCGCGCGCTACGGACTTCGCCGCGGCACGCCGGCGTCTCGAGTACGTCGCCGCGCGGGCGCTGTTGCGAAGGACGCTCGGCGCGGCGCTGGGTATTTCGCCGACCGCAGTCGCGATCGACATCGACGCGTTTGGCAAGCCGCAGTCGCCGGCCGCAGGTGCGCAATTCAATCTTTCACATAGCGCCGGGGGCCTGTTGATCGGCTGGGGGAACCGGCCGCTCGGCGTGGATCTCGAAGCAGCGGCGCGGCGTCCCCGTCTCATCGACCGGGTGCGGATTGTCGCGGACGTGCGCGACGCTCTCGGCGTCGATCTCATCGTTGCGTTCACGCTCGTCGAAGCGGCCGCCAAAGCGCTTGGCCGCGGTGTCGGTGCGCTACGGGGGTTGCGCCTCGATGGAGTCGTTAGTGCAGACGAGGTGAGGCTCTCGTCTGCGGACGGCGGTTTGATCTGTGCCGCGCGTGTGCCGGTGCCTGACGCCTATGCCGGCGCGGTCGCCGTGCCCGTCTGAGGACGCAGATAAGCCGCCAGCTCTGCAATGTCCGCGAGGCTGTGCAGGTCGCGGTCGAAGTGCGGCAGGCGGTGCAGCGGAACCTGCGATCGTGCCCAGCCTGTGGCGTCGATCGCGGCCGCGTCGCGCGCGGCGTGCGTCAACTGATCCCGATACGCGTCCAGCAGTCGGCGCGCGAGATCGGCGCCGCCGAGATGCCGATCGGGCAGCGCGTGAATGAGCGAAATATCGTGCGGCGTCAGGCTCGCGTCGTCCGACATTGAATCCGCCTGATGCACTCGATTGACCACGACACCGCCGATCGGCATCGAGTCGGCGGACAAGCGGGTGAAGAAACGGTCGACCTGCGCCAGGCTCGCCGCCTCCGGCGCGCAGATCAGCAGAAAGCTGGTTTCCGGCTGCCGCAGCATCGTCAGCACACGTTGCGAGCGTTCCTTGAAGCCGGCGGACATGCCGGCGAAGGCGAGAAAAAAATCCGACAGATCCGCCAACACGTCGTAGC
>CAYUMA010000364.1:0-2001 GCA_964445675.1 uncultured Pseudomonadales bacterium
CCTCGTCGATCGTCTCCATGCGCTTGATCGTGAGCGGGCCGTCGTCGACGATCTTCTGCGTGCCGTCCGCGTTGGCCCAGCTGTGGATCACTCCGCGTGCGCCGAATTTCTTGATCATCACCGGATCTTTGTAGTAGTCGGGGTTTTCCGGCTCCTGGCTCGCGTTGAGGTGGTAGAGCGAGCCGAAAAACTCATCGAATCCGTGGTTAGTCGGGAGTGTTTCGTCGGCGTCGCCCAGGTGGTTCTGACCGAATTGCGCGGTCATATAACCCTGCGCTTTGAGCAGTTGGGCGAGCGTGACATCGCGCGCCTGCAACCCTTCCTTTGCACCCGGCAACCCGACTTTCAGCAGGCCGGTCCGGAAGCCCGACTGGCCAGTGATGAATGCGCCGCGGCCTGCGGTGCAGCTTTGCTCACCGTACCAATCCGTGAACAACACGCCTTCCTTCGCGATGCTGTCGATGTTGGGCGTCTTGTAACCCATCATCCCCTGGTTGTAGGCGCTGATGTTCCAGTAGCCGATGTCGTCGCCCCAGATGACCAGGATGTTGGGCTTTTTGGCTGCTGCGTCTGCTGCCGCGACCGCGCCGAACAGCGCGACGCCAGCGATCAACAACGAAAGGCAATTGGTGAATGGTTTTCGATCTGGTTTTACGTGTGTCGTCCTATCAGTTGATTGGATTGTGGCCGGCGCGAGCGGCGGTCGCTCGAGGGGTAGGTGCTTGGCCACTGATCGAGCAGAGTACGGAGTTGCGTAGTGGCAGTCCAATGCAGCCTGCAGATCCTGAGCAGGCGAACGGCGCGCGACTCATCGAACGGACACGAGCTCTCAGCCATCCATGGCTTGCGAGCTCCTCCATTTCTCAGGATCCTGCTAACGGCTCGACAATGCCGCAGATCCGCGCCGAGACGCCGCTGCTTGCGCGTTCTATCGTGATCGAAAGCGACGCCGTGAGTGTGGGGCTCCTCAGCCAGATTGCGCCCGATGTCGCGCTGCGGCGACTGGTGGCATTGCCGCTCGAACTTCCGGGCATCGAAACGAGTTACGGGATCATTCGCCGCGCGGGTCGTTCACCATCGCCGGCTGCGACTGCCCTTCTGGAAATACTGCGGGAGGTTGAGTCCGAGGTCACTTGAGCGGAACTACCTGATCGGGCGCGGGGCGATCCGACTCCGACTCGAGCCACGCAACCACGCGACGCTCCAGATACCCATAGAACGGATTGCTGCCGATCCGCGCCAGTTGATCGAGCGGCACCTGCAGCGCGAATCGCTCACCGCGCAGCGCCAGCGTGCCGAGGCGGATGCCGAACGATTCGGATTCGTCGGGCGTCAGTCCGTACAGCGGGTCGTTGCTCGGAAAAGGCACCGCGATGTGCGATAGCGAGAACACGCCCGGTGGATACGCAAGGTCGGTCGGTTGCTCGATGATTTCGCGGGATCCAGCCGCGATCGATCGCTCCACCGCGATGCTCGACTGAGTGTTTTCGTTGGTGATGATGGTTTGCCGAAAGGCACGCGGTTCGTGGCTTGCCAGCGTCCGCAGGAACGCGAGATCGGTCGGCCTGAAGGCGATCGAAAATACCGCGAGCCGATTCAGGTCGAACAGCACCAGCTCGCTGCCGTTCGCCGTCAGATGGTCGAACAGCGTGCGGACGAGCGCTGTCGTACTGACCGTGGTATCGAGCAACGATGCGAACGCGAGGATCGGCGGCATCTGCGCTATATGACCATTGGCTTCGAGGCGGCTGATGTCGCGCGCAATCTGATCGGTCAACGCGTGCGTCTGAACTGCACCATTGAGCGGAAACGAATTGAACTTGAACGGATTGAATTCCGGCTGCACGGTGGTCCACGCCGATTTCTCGAAGTACGGGATGAACGACAGCGAATCGAGCACGCGCGCCAATCCGGCTGCAGGCGAGATGCCGATCATCGGCGACATCAGGATCATCTGGCTTGCGCGCGGCAACGACGGGTCGTCGATCGCATCGAGCTGAT
>CAYUMA010000365.1:0-2255 GCA_964445675.1 uncultured Pseudomonadales bacterium
CGGGTGGCCCGAGTAGGTATAGCCGTGCGGGAACTCGAACATATAGTCGGCACCGCCCGTCGCCATGAACGTCTGATAAATGTCGCTCTTGACGACAACCGCGCCCATCGGCACCGCGCCATTGGTCAGTTGTTTGGCGAAATTCATGATGTCCGGCGTCACGCTGAACGCCTCTGCGCCGCTACGCGCGCCGGCGCGGCCGAAGCCGGTGATTACTTCGTCGAATATCAACAGGATCTGGTGTTTGTCGCAGATCGCTCGCAACCGCGAAAGATAACCCTGCGGCGGCGGCAACACGCCCGCGGATCCGGCAAACGGCTCCACGATCACCGCCGCGGTATTCGATGCGTCGTGTAGTGCGACGAGATCTTCGAGGTCGTCGGCGAGCTGCGCGCCGTGCACCGGCATGCCACGACTGAAGGCATTCTCGGGCAGCAACGTATGCCGCAGGTGATCGGCGGCCACACCCTCGCCGAACAGTTTGCGATTGCCGCCGATCCCGCCGACCGAGACGCCGCCGAAGTTGACCCCGTGGTAACCCTTCGCGCGCCCGATCAGCCGCGTCTTCGACGGCAGTCCTTTCTGGCGCCAGTACGCGCGCGCCATCTTCAGCGACGTGTCCGCGGCCTCCGATCCGGAGTTCGTGTAAAAGACGTAGTCGAGTCCATCCGGCGTCAGCGCCTTGATCTTGTTCGCGAGTTCGAACGCGAGCGGATGCCCGAACTGAAACGCTGGAGAGTAGTCGAGCGTACGCAGCTGGCGCGCGACCGCGTCGGCAATTTCCGGGCGGTTGTGGCCGGCGCCGCAACACCACAGACCCGACAACCCATCGATCACGCGGCGACCGTCGGTCGTGATGTAGTGGCAGCCCTCGGCGCGCTCGATCAACCGGGGATTGGCTTTGAACTGCCGATTCGCCGTGAACGGCATCCAATAGGCCTCGAGCGCAGCGCGGTCCGGCTGGATGCGCTTCGCGATGACGTCTTGCTCTTTAGCCGCCATGAGATTCCCCGTGCAGTGCAACGGACGAAGTAGGCTAGAGCATTCGACGCGCGCGGGGAACACAAACGAACGCCCCAGGAGGGGCGATCGCGATCTGGAGGGGAGATCCCTCCCACAGATGATCGCTCCTACTTGGCCACAGGTTACGCGGCGTTGGGTAAGCGGGTCAGCGGGTAGCCGAGCGCCTCGGCGACGGCTGCATGCATGATCGCGCCACGATGCACGTTGAGTCCGGCCGCGAGGTGCAGGTCGTCGGTGAGCGCCGCGAGGCCGCGGTCGGCCAACGCCTTGACGAAGGGGAGCGTCGCATTGTTCAACGCGAGTGCCGACGTATGCGCGACCGCGCCGGGCATGTTCGTCACGCAATAATGCACGACGCCTTCGTCGACATAGGTCGGGGCGTCGTGCGTCGTCGGCCGACTCGTCTCGAAGCAGCCGCCTTGGTCGATCGAGATATCGACGAGCACCGACCCGTCGCGCATTTCCCGAACCATCTCGCGGCTGACGAGTTTCGGCGACGCAGCGCCGGGCACGAGCACCGCGCCGATCACGAGGTCCGCGTTGACGACGTACTCGTGCACGGTCTCCGGATTCGCCATCACGACGCGCAGTCCCGACCCGAAACGATCCGCGAGCCACCGCAGCCGATTGACCGACTTGTCGAGGATCGTAACGTCCGCCTGCATACCGAGCGCAATCAGCGCGGCATTCGCACCCGCGGTGCCGCCGCCGAGGATGACGACCCGCGCAGGTGCAACACCCGGTACACCGCCGAGCAATTTGCCGATGCCGCCGGCTTCTTTCTCGAGGCACTTCGCGCCGACCTGCACCGCCATGCGCCCGGCAACTTCGCTCATCGGCGCCAACAGCGGCAGCCCGCCGCCGGGAGCCGTGACCGTTTCATACGCAATCGCCGTCGCACCCGAGCGCATCAGCGCGTCGGCCTGCGGCTTATCCGCCGCCAGGTGCAGATACGTGAACAGAATCTGTCCCGCGCGCAGCATCGCGCACTCGGCGGCCTGCGGTTCCTTGACCTTCACGATCAGGTCGCTACCGCTAAACACGGTCGCTGCGTCCGGCGCGATCGTCGCGCCGGCGCGCTCGTAATCGCGGTCGCGGAAGCCGATGCCGGCACCGGCGCGGGTCTGCACCAGCACGTGATGTCCAGCCGCAGTCAGTTCGGCGACTGACCCAGGCGTCAGGCCGACGCGATACTCGTGAACCTTGATTTCCTTCGGACTACCGACGCGCAT
>CAYUMA010000366.1:0-15131 GCA_964445675.1 uncultured Pseudomonadales bacterium
TCACCGCCGAAGTAAATCGGCGGATGCGGCTTCTGCACCGGCTTCGGATTGAAGTAGCACGACTCGATCTCGATCGTCTCGCCGGAAAACTCCGAGACGCCGTCGCGCCACAACGCCTGCATCGCGCGGATGTACTCGGCACAGCGCCGCGCACGCGCCCGGAAATCCATACCGAGCGCATCGAACTCTTCGGCGAGCCAGCCGATACCGACACCAAAATCCACGCGGCCGCTGGACAGATAGTCGAGGTCCGCGACCATCTTCGCGGTGTAGACGGGTTGCCGCTGTGGCACGAGGCAGATCCCGGTGCCGAGGCGCAGGCGCCGCGTGTGCGCCGCGATGAACGTCAGCGCCACGAACGGATCGAGCACGCCTTGTGGGTTGCCGGGCACTTTGCCGTCGTCCGAGTACGGATAGCGCGACGCATAGTTCGGAAAGAACAGCACGTGTTCGGGAACCCACAGCGAATGAAATCCCGCGGCTTCAATGAACTGCGCCGCCTCCCCGACAAACGCGGGCGCGGTCGTATGACTGAATGCGAGTGCCACACCGATCTGCATGTTCGTCGACGATCCCGATGGTTTTTGTTGGGGCATCGAAGCGTATCGGTATGATCCGTCTTTCACAACGCGCCACGGCTATGTCCGACTACGCGAGCCCCACCACACTGGCGGTCCCCCGATCCGCGTTTCCGTGGTATCTGACGAGCTCGAGCCTGTGGGTGTCCGCGATGAGCCTGCAGGGGTTTCTGATCTCGTGGATGCTGGTCGGCATACTGCAGACGCCGGCCGACCGCGTGGGGTTCGGTCGCGCGCTGATCGAGCTGCCCGGCCTCGTGATTTTGTTGCTCGGCGGCATACTCGCGGATCGAACCGACGGTCGCCGCCTGCTGATCGGCATGCATCTGGCGATCGCGCTGCCGTCGATCGCGATCGCGTTGATGATCAGCGGCGCTCTGCTGAGTTTCTGGCTCGTCATCGCGTTCGGCATCGCGGTCTCGGCGATGCAGGCCGTGACCGATCCGGCCCGCCAGTCGATCCTGATCCGCGTGACGCGCACCGACATTCAGCGCAGCGTCACGATCATGACGATCGTGACGTCGATCGTCGGCGTGGGCGGCGTGTGGCTCGGCGGACGTCTCGAACAGATCGGGCTACCGATCATATTGCTGCTGCAAGCGGGCTGTTTCGCGATCGGCGCCGGTGCCGCGCGGCAAATGCCGCCGATGCCGCCGGCCGCACACCGCGACCGACCCGATCTGTTGGCGGGTATCAAGGTGACGTGGCGCACGCCGTTGATCCGCAACATCATCGGCCTGAATTTCCTCTCGTCGCTCGCCAACGCCGGTGCCTACATCGTCGCGATCCCGTTCATCGTCAAACAGGTTTATGGCGGGGACGCGGCGCTGTTTTCGACCGTGATGATCGTGTTTACGGCGGGCAGCATCGGTTCGAACGTCGTGTTGCTGCGATTCATGCCGCTGCTGCGCCCGGGACGTTTGTTCCTGTTGATGCAGCTGACGCGCGTGGTCATCCTCGGAACGCTGTGGATCAACCCGGCGCAGTGGCTCTTCTACATCGTCATGTTCGGTTGGGGCTTCAACATGGGCGTGACGTCCACGCTCGTCCAGACGACGGTGCAGGAACTCGCGCCGTCCACACATCGGGCGCAGATACTCTCGGTGCTGCTCTTGAGCTTCATGGTTTCAGCCCCGCTGAGTTCGATGCTGCTCGGAAATCTGATCGCTCACTACGATCCATTGACCGCGCTGGTCCCCGCGATCGTCATGTCGCTCGTGATCTTCGGCGTGGGGGTGACGTCGAGCGGGCTCTGGCGCTACCAGCCGGCTACGTGAGCCGCCTACGCGAGTATGTACTGCGCGACGAGCGCGGGATCCTGCATCGGGATGAAGTGGGTCAGGTGCGGAAGGTACACGTCGCGCCCCTTCGGAAACTGGTCGGCGAGGCGCTCCCACGTCGGCGACGCCAGAAAATCCATCGCTTCGGCGCGTGCACGTTTTTCACCCCGTAACACAGTCACCGGCACGTCGATTTTTCCGAACAACTCGTGGATCTCGCGCCCGGTCGAGCCGATGTAGATCGCGGCTTCGACGAGCGGCGGACAGGCGAGCACGAATCCATCTGCGTCGGGATTGGGCAACACGCCGTACCGGCAATAGTCCTCGAGCGCATCGTCGCGCCACACGGCAAACGAGGCCCGACCGTGCAACCGCTGATACATCTCGCGCCACGACTGCCAAAGGCCGTTGCGCTTCGAGGTCGGGTGGTCCTGCGGCCGCTGCGCTTGTGATCGTGCACCGGTCGCGCTCATCGCCGCATACAGCGCCGGGTCCATGATCACCGGATCGACGAGCACGAGACGTTCAAAACGCGAGAGTTGCGCCGCGGCCGCCTGCACGACCGCGTGGCCGCCCATCGAGTGGCCGACCCCCACGATCCGTTTGAGATCGAGCGCCGCGACGAACCCCGCGAGATCCGCGCCGAATGACGCCCAGTTGTACGGCGGCACCTTCGCGCTTCTGCCATGACCGCGTTGATCGAGCGCGATCACGTGACGATCGGCGGGCAACTCCGCGACGACGGCGTCCCAGCAGCGGGCGTGGAAGCCCGTGGCATGCACGAAGAGGAGCGTCGGCGCCACTTCGGCGTCCGCGTGGCCCCATTCGAAATAGCACAGCTCGATGTCGTTGACCCGAACGCGGTGTTCGGATGGTTCGCGGCGGGGCTGCGTCAACTTTCAGTTCCGGCACAAAAAGGGGCGCGGATTATAGACAGCGCATCCGCAACTTCATATTGAGCTTCGTCTATAGTCGGGCAAGATCTGATCGGTGGCGGAGGTTCCATGTCCCAACCAGACAACACAGTCTCGATTCAAGAAGAAGCGGACAGCACACTGGCACTCAACCCCGTCGTGGGCTTCAGCCTCGACGACGTTGTCGGCGCCGGCGTCAAGGTGCTGCGGCAGGGCTTGTTGCAACCTGCGATCGGTTTCGAGCACGCGACGCGCCTGTGGCAGGAGTCGGTACGCATCCTGTTCGGCGCATCGGACACAGCGCCGGATCCGAAGGACGCGCGGTTCCGCGATCCCGCATTTCGCGAGCAACCTGTCTTCAAGCGCGTCGCGCAGAACTGGGTCGCGCTCGAACGCAGCGTTCACGAATGGGTCGACGCGGTCGGCCTCGACAAGATCGATCGCGAACGGGCGCACTTTGTGCTCGGCCTCTTGACCGACGGCCTCGCCCCGACGAACTTCCTGCTCGGCAATCCGTCGGCGTTGAAACGCGCGCGCGAGACGCGCGGTAAGAGCCTCGTCGACGGCGCTCGGCATTTTATCGATGACCTGCTGCATAACGGCGGCATGCCGTCGCAGGTCGACAAGACGCCGTTCAAGGTCGGCGGCAATCTGGCGAACACACGCGGCTCGGTCGTGTTCCGCAGTCCGATCATCGAGCTGCTCCAATATGTGCCGACCACGCCGAACGTCGAGTCGCGGCCGATCTTCATGGTGCCGCCGCAGATCAACAAGTACTACGTCTACGATCTGTCGCCGGACAAAAGCCTCGTGAGATTCCTGCTCGACGCGGGATTCCAGGTCTTCATGGTGTCGTGGCGCAATCCGACGGCGGAAAATCGCGACTGGGGACTGGTGCAGTACATCGACGCACTGGAAGACGCGATCGGTGCGACGTGCGAGATCACCGGCAGCCCCGACGTCGCCGCGGTCGGCGCGTGCGCCGGCGGTATCACGCTGACGACGACGCTCGCGTACATGGCAGGACTCGGCCGCGCGCAGCGAGTCGCGTCGCTGACATTGATGGTCAACGTGCTCGACACACATCCTGAAGACTCGGTCGCCGGACTCTTTATGACTGACGAGGCCATCGAGTCGGCGCGCAAACGCTCGGCGCGACAGGGCGTACTCGACGGACAGGATACGGCGCGCGTGTTCAACTGGATGCGGCCGAACGATCTGATCTGGAACTACGTGGTGTCGAACTATCTGCACGGCGAAACACCGCCCGCGTTCGACATCCTGTACTGGAACAACGACACGACGCGCCTGCCGGCGCGGCTGCACAGCGATTTTCTCGACATCTTCAAAGACAACCCGTTTCGGCGCGCCGGCGTATTGAAAGTCCGCGACGTCCCGATCGATCTGAAGCGCGTCGTGTGTCCCGTCTTCATCACCGGCGGCACCACAGACCACATCACACCCTGGCAAGCGTGTTATCGCTCGACGCGCTTGTTTGGCGGACCGGCCACGTACGTGTTGAGCACCGCCGGCCACATCCAGAGCCTGATCAATCCGCCCGGTGGGTCGAAGCGGCGCTATTACCTCAATGCAGCGACGCCGGAAGATTCCGATGCGTGGCGACGCGATGCACAGGAGCACGTGGGCTCGTGGTGGCCTTACTGGGCGGACTGGCTCAAGGCGCGCGGGGTTGGCCAACACGCGGCACCGACGACATTGGGTAGCGGGAAGTTCCTGCCGCTGGCCGATGCGCCCGGCGCGTATGTGCTCGAGTGAGTGAGCCGAACAGCATCGCCCACACCTTTCACACCATCGGCGGCGATCGGTTGCGCGTCGCGACGACGCAGCCCGCCGGCGCGAGTGGACCGCCGCTGCTGATCTTCAACGGCATCGGCGCCAGCACGGAACTGTTGGAGCCATTGATGCGGCGACTGACCGGCGTCGCCACGATTACATTCGATCTCCCCGGCGTCGGCGCGTCGCAGCCGTCAATGCTGATCCGCCGCCTGCCCGGGTATGCCCAGCTCGCGCGCGAACTGCTCGACGCGCTCGGCATCGGCAACGTACACGTGATGGGCATCTCGTGGGGCGGCGGGCTCGCGCAACAATTCACGCGGCAGTATCCCGCGCGCGTCGAGCGCCTCGTACTCGCGGCAACGTCGACGGGACACCTGATGGTGCCGCCGCGACCGTCGGTGATCCTGCGGATGGCGACGCCGCTGCGCTACTTGTCCGCCGGTTACTTCAAGACGATCGCCGGCGCGATCTACGGCGGCGATTTCCGCAACGACAGCGTCCTCACCGAGCGGCATGCACGCCGTATGTCACCGCCGAGCATCGTCGGCTACTTGAATCAGCTGTGGGCGCTCGCGGGTTGGACCAGCGTGCACTGGTTGCACGAAATTGCGCAGCCGACGCTCGTCATGGCGGGCGCAGACGACCCGATCGTCCCGCTCGTCAACGCGCGGTTGCTTGCACGGCTGATACGGAACTCCCGCCTCGAGATCTTCGACTGCGGACACTTGTTTCTGTTGACGCGTTTGGAGCGCAGCGCCGCGTCGCTGCACGCGTTTTTACTCACCGATCAACCGGCGACCGCGGGTCCCATCGCATCGAGTGCATTGGCGCGCTGACCGAGCGTGTGCGCAATGCCCGACAACAACGCAAAGGCGCGCGCAACCAGCACGAAGTCGATCGGCACCTTCACGACCGGATTCTCCCGGATCGCGTCGAACATCTCGTCCGTCATGTCTTCGGTGAATTCGCCCTGAAACGCCCCGGTGTCGGAGCGCGATATCATCCGCCGCGCGATCATCAATAGCGTCGCGTCATCACCCGACTTCGTTTCGAACCCGAGTTCGCGGAATGCGCGCAACATCGCGGACTCGTTGAACGTCATCATCGAGAACATCAACTCGAAGATGCCGAGGCCGAAGCCGTCCGGCAGTTCCTTCGCGAGGCCGAAGTCGAGCAACGTGAACATTGCTTTGCCGCGGGGACTGCGGTTCACGAGGATGTTGCCCGGATGCGGATCGGCGTGGAAAAAACCGTGCGCGAGGATCATCTGATTGAAGATCCGCATCAGCCGCACCATCAGGTCCGAATACTCGATGCCGGCCTTCTCGAGTGCGTCCCGGTCGTTGACCTTCACGCCCTCGACGTACTCCATCGTGATCACGCGGCGTGTGCAGTGCTCGTGCAGGATCTCCGGAATGCGCACCGTCGGGTCGTTGGTGAAAAATCCGCGGATGCGCTCCGCGCTCTGCGCCTCGCGCCGAAAATCGAGTTCCATTTTCAAGTGCCGCTGCAGTTCGTCGAGCAACGGCAGGAAATCCATCGGATTCGAGTCGAAGCGCTGATAGATGGCCGCCACGCGCCGCGACGCCGTGAGATCGGTCCGGATGATGTGTTCGATGTCGGGATACTGGACTTTGACGGCGACCACGCGCCCGTCGACCAACCGCGCGCGGTGCACCTGCGCGAGCGACGCGGCAGCGACCGCGGTCGGCGAGAACTCGCTGAATATTTCGGTCAGCGGCCGCCCGAAGTCTTCCTCGACCACGCGCTTGACGGTTTCAAAGTCGCGCGCCGGCAAGCGGTCGTGGCACTGCGACAACGTTTTGACGTATTGCGGCGGGAAAACATCCGAGCGCGTGCCGACGACCTGGCACATCTTCACCAGCATGCCGCGCATCGAGACCGCCGTGTTGAAGATCTGGTCGGCGTTGCGCTGATGGATCGCCGCCATGTCGCGTTGCGCCGGATCCCGGCGCAGCAACCGATCCCACCATTGCGGCGACTTGTAGCGCAACCACACACACAGCGCAGTCCAACCGATCCGCGCGCCGCGATACGCGCGCTCGCCGAAGCGACCTAAAGTGTTCAAGCGGCGTTCAAGCGGCAGTCAGCAGAACGTCCAGCGCCTCGTCGTCGGCGTGTGGAAACGCCCAGCCGGAATCGAGGCTTTCGAAGCGCGACGCGATGACCGATGCGCGCTGCGTGTCTGCGATGGCCTGTCGGATCTCGTCGCGCAAGCGATCGCGCGATTGCCGCGGACGCAGAGTCGCCATGCCGCGCAGCTGGCGCCGGAAGATGCCGTCGACGACGTCGGCGCCGGCAAACTCGGTCTTTCCGTCGGTGCCGATCAACGTGCGAGCGCGCAACTCCGACAACGCGACCGTCAGGTAGTCGACGTGTGGGATTTCGTCGGCCGCGATGCAGGCGACGACGTGCGCGGCGCGCTCCGGTTCCGAGCTCACCTCGGGATCACCGAGCAGCTGTTGCGCCCACGCGAACGTATCCTCGGCGAATGTCTCGACGATCAGCACGTTCGCCATCATCGTGATCATGTTCTCCATGCGCTCGGACAGCCCCGGGAACTGCCGCACGCGTTCACCCACCGTACCGCCCGACATCAAACGCAGCAATACGTCGCCCGGTATGTGGGGCTTCGCAAGCCCCAGATCGCGCGCGGCCTCCCACATCTGTTTGTGACCGCCTTCGTTGCGATGGCCCGCCTCGTCGCGCGCGTGCGCCTCGAACAATCCGTTGGCGAGATGCGCGAGCGCCGTGCCTTCGACGGACTCCTTCAGCTCGACGTTGAAGTCGGGAACTTTCACCTCGCGGATCCTCGCGCCGAAGCCTTCGACGATCGAGATGATGGTCAGTGCGCGCGTCACCGGCTCGACGACGCCTTCCTTCAGCAGGAACTTTGCCTGCGGGTAATTCGGATAGTTCGGCGGCACGTACTTAGCCGGCACGTGAATCAGCAGGTGGCCTTCGTCGGCCAGACGATTGCGCCACGCGACGATCGCCGGACGCCGCACGACGCTGCGCGGCGAAACGTATTTGCCGTCGACGTAACCGCCGTGGCAGCGCACGCCGCCGGCAATCAGCGGCTCGTCAATCGCGGGCTCGCTCATCAGTTCATCGAACGAGTACTGCAGTGTCATCGGAACTCTCTCCTGAAAAGCGTCCTGAAACGCACTCCATCAATGGCCACAGCATAATCGATCGGCTGCCGCGCCGCGCCAACACACATCACAAGTGGTGCCAGACCCGGCACCTGTGGTGCCGACCTCCGCGTTGTTGCAGTATTCACTCACCCTTTCGTCACGGCTGGATCTGCAACAAATGCAACGCCTGGCACCGTTCGATCCATCGTTCGATCCCCTGTTCGATCCAATCGGGCGCGTCCGCGCGTTGGCGCCGTTGATCCGTCAGCACGCCGACGCGGCCGAACGCGATCGGCGCTTGCGGCCCGAGGTCGCGCGGGCGATGGCCGAAGCGGGTCTGTATCGGATCGCTGCGCCGCGCCGCATCGGCGGCAGCGAATGCGATCCGATGACGCAGATCGCGACGATCGAGGCCGCCGCGACCGCCGACGGCAGCACCGGCTGGAACCTGATGATCGGCATCGAGAGCTTCGGCCTGATCGCGCCGGCGTTCGCGGAATGCGCCGAACTGCTCGCGGACCCGTTGACGATTCTGTGCGGTTCCACCGCCGCGATTTGCACGGCGGATGAAACGCCCGGCGGTTTCCGCGTGAACGGCCGCTGGCAGTTCGTCAGCGGTTGCCACAACTGCGACGTATTTGCGGGTCTCGTGCAGCGCAGGCGCAACGGCGTGGTGATCCCCGACCTGCCTGCCGTGTACGCGGTGGTGACGCGCCCGGACTTTCAGATCCTCGACACGTGGAACGTCGGCGGCTTGTCGGGTTCCGGCTCGCACGAGGTCACCATCACCGACATCGTAGTCCCCAACGAACGCATATTGGCGCGGATGGGCACGCACCGCGGCGATACCGCGCTCGAACATTTCCCGCTATCGCCACGACTCGCCTATAACAAGGTCGGCGTCGCGCTCGGCATCGCGCGTGCGGCGATCGACGCATTCGTCGACATCGCGACCGGCAAGGTCCCTCGATTCACGTCGAAAACGCTGCGCGAGCGTCCCTCGGCACAACACGCGGTCGCGATGGCCGAAGTGCGCATCGCTGCGTCGCGTGCGCTCGTATTCGAACTCGTCGAGGCGATGTGGGCGAAGGTCTGCGCGAGAGAGCACATCACGCCGCGCGAACGCGCGCTATTCCAGATCGCGTGCTCCGACGCCGCGGCCGGCGCCGCCGAAGCGGTTGACGCGGTTTGTAACGCGGCCGGCACAACCGCCAACGACCGCACCGGGCCGCTCGAACGCCTCGCCCGCGACGTTCGCGTCGTCCGGCAGCACGTGACCGTCGCGCCGCAGCACATCGACGACGGCGGCCGCGTATTGCTCGGATTGCCGCCCGAAGGCGCGATGCTGAAAGGTCTGTTCTAGCAGTCCAGCGCGACGCCGCGCGCAACGACCGCCACCAGCGTCGCGAGGCAGTCGAGGTCGGTCAGCGGATCGCCGTCGACGAACAGCAGGTCGGCTGCAAGACCCGGCGCGAGCCGCCCCGTCAGATGTCCGATCCCGATCGCGCGCGCACAACCCGACGTCGCGCTCTTCAATGCGTCGACGTTCGACATCTGCGCGAAGTGTGCGAATACCGGCAATGCCTTCGCGAGATCTTCGTGCCGCACATTCGGGATGCCCGCGTCGGTCGACGCCGCCAGACAGACGCCGGCCGCGCGCATCGCGGCGAAATTACGCAGCAGGCGGCCTTCGTGCTCGCTGCCGCTGCCCTGATGGCGCTTCCAGCCGAGGTTCACCGTCGGCGATACCCAGACGCCGCGCGTCGCCATCTCCGCGGCGAGCGTCGCGTCGTAGTCGGTGCCCCAGCCTTCCTCGCCGACCCACGAACAATGTTCGATCGTATTGACGCCGGCGCGCACCGCAAAACGGATGCCGGCCGTGCCGTGACAGTGCGCCGCGACCGGATAGCCTCGTTGGCGCGCATCGGCGACGATCGCGGCCAGCGTGTCGCCATCGAATTGCGCCATCCGCGGCGTGCTGCCCTTCGTCATCGAACCGCCGGTCGCCATCACTTTGATCAGATCGACGCCGTGTTCGTGCTGACGCGCAATCACCGCGGCGGCTTCGCCGACACCACTCGCCTCGCCGCCCCAGAAGTGGCAATGGCCGCCCGGCGACGTGACGGGCTGGCCGGCGCACAACAGCCGCGGCCCGGGGATTTCGCCGCGCGCAATCCGATCGCGCAATTCGAGTTCCAGCCATTCGCCGCCGCCGAGGTCGCGTGCGGTCGTGATGCCGGCGCGTACCATCGCCGTCGTGCGGCGCGCCATCGCGGCGAGCTGTGTGGGCGCGTCGCCGCGCGCCTGCGCGAGCGGATCACGCACGTCGGGATCGAGCACCATGTGCACGTGCGCATCGATCAATCCGGGCACGACTGCAACGCCGGCCATGTCGCGCACTGTCGCGCCGGCCGAGATGTCCTTCGCGGCTCCCAACGCGGTGATCGCGCCGCGTTCGACGCGTATCGCGTCGACACCGTCGAGATAGCTTTGCGCCACGCCATCCCATACGCGCACTCGTGCATACACCTGCGCCGTTTCCGCCATGCGCCAGTCCCAGTTGTGATTTGCAACATGGTAGCCTTCGCCGCGGACGCAATACAGGAGACATCGGCATGAGCGACAGCGGTTTGCAGCGTTTGTCGAACACCGCGGATCACGCGACGCTGATGGATGCGCTGAATCGCGACGGCGGCCTCATCGTCGAAGATCTGTTCGAAAGCGACGTCATCAAGCGGATGGGCGATGCCGTGAAGCACAAGGCGCAGACATCGCGGCCGGGGTCCGCATCACCGCACGCGTCGTGGCAGGCATTCCACGGCGCCAACACGATCCGCTTCACCGGGCTCGGGCTGATCGACCCTGCGTTCTTCGAGATGCTCGCGAACCCGATTCTTAAGCGCATCGCCGACGACGCGCTGCAGGGGCGCCAATGGGGTCCGTACTGGCTCAATACCGGACAGACCATGATCATCGGTCCGGGCGAGCCTGCTCAATTCCTGCACCGTGACTGCGCCAACTGGACACCGTACTGCAAACCGCTGTGGCCGCACTGCCCCGAGGTCACGCTCAGCGTGATGATCGCGCTCGACGACATGACCGAGGAACTCGGCGGCACGCGCGTGATTCCCGGCAGTCATCTATGGGAAGACTACGATCGACCCGGCTCGCACGAACAAACCGTCGCGACGGAAATGCGCGCCGGCAGCGGCATGATCTATAGCGGCAAAGTGATTCACGGCGGTGGCGCGAATCGAACGCGCGATCGCTGGCGCTTCGCGATGCACATCAGTTTTGTCGTTGGCTGGTTGACGCCCGAAGAAGCGAGCGCGCTCTACTATCCGCTCGAGTTGATCGAGACACTGCCGCCGCGTACGCAGCGGCTGCTCGGATATCGTTCGTACATTCCGGCGCCGCTGTCGAGCGGACGTTTGTGGTTGAAGGACTTCGACGAGGTCGTCATCGAGAGCTGATATGAAATATCTGCCGCTGCTGTGGTCGGGATTGTGGCGCAAGCCGATCCGGACGGTGTTGACGATCCTGTCGATCGCTGTGGCATTCCTGCTGTTCGGTGTGCTGCAAGGCGTGATCACCGGATTCGAAGGGGCGCGGGCGAAACTGAGCGACACGCGTCTGCGCGTGACGAACCGCGCCAATATCATCGAAGGCATTCCAATCGCCTACAAGGCGCAGATCGCCCGCGTTCCCGGAGTGCACGCGATTTCGCATTTCGCAATTTTCATCGGCTATTACCAGGACCGGAAGAACGGCTTTTCAATTGCGGCGGTCGATGTCGACTCGTGGCTCGACGCGATTCCGAACTTCCATGTTCCCGCCGACCAGAAGGCAGCGATGCACACGACGCGCACCGGTGCCCTCGTTGGCGTGGAACTGATGAAGCGATTCGGCTGGCACATCGGCGATCGGATTTCGTTGCACTCGATGATGTGGGCCAATAAGGACGGAACGACGCAGTGGCCGCTCGATATCGTCGGCGTCGTCAACGAAGGCCCCGACGACGATCCGCAATTCGGAACCGAGCTGTACTTCAACTACGACTATCTCGATTCGTCCCGCACCGCGAAGGAGGGGACCGTCAGCCAGTTCGTCGTGACGCCGGACAAGGGTGCCGACCCGAACGCCATCGCGATCGCAATCGATCGACTGTTCGCCAACTCGAGCGCCGAAACGACGACGATGAACGAGCGGGCGTGGTTTGCGGCCAATGCCCGGAACGTTGGCGACGTGCAGCAGTTCGTCAATTGGATCATTGGCGCCGTGATGTTCACGCTGCTGTTTCTGGCCGGCAATACGATGTCGCAATCGGTTCGCGATCGACTCTCGGAACTCGGCGTGCTGAAAGCGTTGGGATTCGCCAATAACACGGTGTGGGTGCTGATCCTCGCCGAAGCGGCGCTGCTCAGTGCCGTCGCGGCCGCCCTGGGCCTCGCCATCGCCGCAGCGGTATTCCCAATGGTGTTCAAGTCGCTGGCCGGCGCGCCCGATTCGATGCCGGCGCTCGTGTATACGATCGGATTCGCGCTCGCACTGCTGCTATCGGTGCTCAGCGCGGCGCTGCCGGCGATCCGCGCGGGCCGTCTCACCGTGGTCGAAGCACTGTCGGGGCGGCAGTGATGAAGTACTTGCCGCTGCTCTGGGCCGGACTGTGGCGCAAGCCGATCCGCACGATCCTGACGGTGCTGTCGATCGTCGTCGCGTTCCTGCTGTTCGGCGTCTTGAACGGCGTGATCTCGGCATTCGACTACGCCGCCTCGAAAATGAGCGACACGCGGCTGCGCGTGATGAATCGCGCGAACATCCTCGAGTCGATGCCGATTTCCTACGAAGCGCGGATCGCCCAGGTGCCCGGCGTCCGCATCGTCTCGCACCTGGCGATTCTGATGGCGTACTACCAGGACCCGAAGAACGGGTTCAGCGCGGCCGGACTTGCGCTCGAACCGTTCGCAAGGATGTATCCGGAGATGAAGGTACCGGACGATCAAGTCGCGGCGATGCGAACAACCCGCGACGGAGCAGTGGCCGGCAGCGAACTCGCGAAGCGGTTCAACTGGCACATCGGAGATCGTATCACCGTGCATTCGATGAACTGGGTCAAGGAAGACGGTTCGCCCGAGTGGACGTTCGAAATCGTCGGCTTCGTCAATGCGGATGAGAAGGACGACAAAGTGTTCGCCAACGAGTTGTACTTCAACTACGACTATCTCGACGAAGCGCGCGCAACCGGCAAGGGCACGGTGCACCAATACGTAGTGGCAATCGACAATGCGAGCCGCGCGACGGAGATCGCGCTGGCGATCGACCATCTGTTCGCGAATTCCACCGCCGAAACCACGACGCTGAACGAGCGGGAATACGTGGTGGCGCAACTGCGACAGATCGGCGATGTGCGGATGTTCGTGAATTCGATCATCGGCGCAGTGCTCTTCACGCTGTTGTTTCTTGCCGGCAACACGATGTCGCAATCGGTGCGCGACCGAATTCCGGAACTCGGCGTCCTGAAGACGCTGGGCTTCTCGGACACCGCCGTGTCGGCGCTCGTCGTCGTCGAGGCGGCGCTGTTGTGTATCGTAGCCGCGGCAATCGGCCTCGCGATCGCGGCAGCGGTGTTCCCGACGGTGTTCTCATCGCTGAGATTCACAGGCCCGATTCCGTTGCCGCTGAGCGTCTGGGGCATCGGCTTCGGCATCGCGCTGTTGTTGGGAGCGCTCAGCGCGCTGATCCCGGCGATTCGGGCGCGTAGATTGACCATCGTCGAAGCCTTGTCGGGTCGTTAGCCTTGTCGGGCCGTTAGCCTTGTCGGGTCTTTGAAGAGAGGAGCGATATGAACGCCATGCGTCAAACGGCGGCGATCACCGCCATCAACCTGCAGAGCATTCCGCAGCGGATCGGCACGTCGCTGGTGATCTGCGTCGGCATCGCCGGCGTCGTGGCGGTGCTCACGACCGTGCTCGCGATGGCGACCGGACTGAAAGCGACGCTCGCAAACGCCGCGCGCGAGGATCGCGCCATCGTGCTCGGCAGCGGCTCGTTGGCCGAAGCGCTCAGTGCGATTTCACGCGACAACCTGGCCGCGATCGAAGCCGCGCCGGGAATCAAGCGCCGCAGCGACGGCAAGCTGGCCGTGTCACCCGAAGTGCTGCTGTCGGTGAATCTGCCGCGCAAGAGCGACGGCAATCTCAGCGCGTTGTCGGTGCGCGGCCTGACGCCCGAGTTCGGGGGCGTTCGGCCGGAGATCCAGATCACCGAAGGACGCATGTTCGCCACCGGCGTGCACGAGATCATCGTCGGCAAGTCGGCGCGCGACCAGTTCGCGCACCTCGAGATCGGCGATACCGCGAGCTTCCACAACGGCGAGTGGAAAGTGGTGGGTCGATTCACCAGCAACGGCGACGTGCACGAGTCGGAAGCCCTCGGCGACGCGACCACGCTGATGTCGGCCGCGCAGCGCACCGTGTTCAGTGCGGTCACGGTCGCGCTCGACTCAAAGGACTCGTTCGAGCCGTTCAAGGAAGCGCTGAAGCACGATCCCACCCTGAAGGTCGAGGTGCAGCGCGAGACGGAATACTACGAGGGGCAGTCGAAGCAGGTTGCTGCGTTGCTCGAGATCGTCGCCACGACCGTCGGCGGAATCATGGCGGTGGGTGCGCTGTTCGGCGCGCTGAATACGATGTACTCGGCGGTGAGCACGCGCACGGTCGAAATCGCAACGTTGCGCGCAATCGGTTTCGGCGCGATGCCCGTCGTTTTTTCGGTGCTCGCCGAGGCGCAGTTGCTCGCGCTGATCGGCGCCGGCGTCGGCGGCGCCATCGCGTGGCTGTTATTCAACGGCAACGCATTCAGCACCGGCGGCGCACTCGGTCAGATCGCTCTGAACCTGCACGTCGGAGTCGGACTGATCGCAGTCGGGGTCATCTGGGCGGCCGTCATCGGTCTGATCGGCGGAGTGTTCCCGGCGATCCGCGCGGCGCGCCTGTCGGTCGCGGACGCGTTGCGCGTGGTCTGATCGATCAGCGTTATGACGAGCGTGTGACGCGTTCGCGTTCGAGCAGGGCCCGCTTAGTCGCAACACCCCAGCGATAACCGCCGATCCCACCGGCTTTTGGTACCACGCGATGGCACGGCACCGCGAGCGCGACCGGATTCGCGCCGCACGCGTTCGCAACCGCGCGCACCGAACTGGGCAGCCCGATCGCTTGCGCGACTTGTGCATAGGTTCGCGTGTGCCCCGATGGGATCTCGCGCAGCGCGCGCCACACCTTCTCCTGGAACGCGGTGCCGCGCACGTCGAGCGGCAGCACGCGCCAATCCGCGCGGCCGTCGGCGAAGTCGAACAGCGCCTCGGTCCACTCGTTGGGCACTTCGATCAGTGACGCGGCCGGAAAT
>CAYUMA010000367.1:0-10921 GCA_964445675.1 uncultured Pseudomonadales bacterium
CGGGTTCTGATCGCCTGCCCGATGCGGTGCCTCTGATCTGTGCGCCCGGCGACGTCGCGATCTGTAATCGTCAGGCGATTCACGGCTCGTTCGCGAACACCAGCGACGACGTGCGCGTGACGATCAACTTCGGCTTTCATCGCCGCGCGTCGGTGCTCGACGTCGAGAGCGGCGGTATTCACAACCCTGTTGCCGTGTACGACGCCGCGCGGATTCGTGAGCGGTCGCGCGTCATCGCGTACGCGATCGATGCACGCGCGCAACGCTTTCCCGACGAGACGCCATTTCGCTATGCGCCGCTGGCGGCGGAGCAAACGCTGTATCGATGGACACCGGAAACCCGCGCGAGCATCAAGGACTACAACCTGCTCGATCTCGGCATTTAGCAGCGATGCGCATCAACACGCTGCCCGACATCCTGCGCGTCCACGCGCGCGAGCGCGCCGACAAGAGCGCGCTGGTCTATCCCGTCGACGGCCGCAGCTGGACATTCGGCGAGCTCGACCAACAGTCGAATCAAGTCGCCTCCGCGCTGGCCGAGGTCGGCGTCGGCAAAGGCGACCGGATCGCGTTTCTCGACAAAAATACGCCGGAGTATTTTTTGTATCTGTACGGCGGCGCAAAGCTCGGCGCCGTCACGGTCGCGGTCAACTGGCGCCTCGCAGCACCCGAGATGGAGTACATCCTCAATCACAGCGAGGCGAAGGTGTTGTTGATCGGGCAGGAGTTCCTCGGCCACCTCGCGAAGATGAAACTGGAAACCGTGCGCCGGATCGTCGTGATCGGCGATGCCTCCGGCACGGAGTACAAGACCTTCGAGCAATGGATCGCAAAACGTCCGACCGTCGATCCGAACGTTGAACTCGATCCGCAGGAGACCTGCTTTCAGCTGTACACGTCCGGCACGACGGGCTTGCCGAAAGGCGTCGAACTGACGCACTACAACTTCCTGTGTCTGTTCAACGACGGCCACAACATCTATCGGATGTCGGCCGACACCGTGAACCTCGTCTGCATGCCTTTGTTTCACATTGCGGGTAGCGGCTGGGGCATCGTCGGTCAGTACCAGGGCGCGCGGACGATCCTGCTGCGCGACGTCGACGTCGCGCAGATCCTCACGCTCATTCCGTCGCAGCGCGTGACGCACGCGATGTTCGTGCCCGCTGTACTTCAAGTCATGATCAACTCACCCGGCGTGGACGCGGTCGACTTCAACAGTCTCGAGATGGTCCTGTACGGCGCATCGCCGATCAGCGAAGCGGTGTTGACGCGCGCGATGAGCGTCTTCGACTGCGGCTTCATGCAGGGCTACGGCCTGACCGAGACCACCGGCATGGGCGCGCTGCTGACGCCGGAAGACCACGATCCGGGCGGCCCGCGTGCGCATCTGCTGCGGTCGTGCGGACGCCCGCCGGGCGACATGCTGGTGAAGATCATCGGCGCTGACGGCGCCACGCAGGCGCGCGACGGCGAAGTCGGTGAGATCTGGATCCACGGCCGCAACAACATGAAAGGCTATTGGAAAAATCCGAAGGCGACCGCCGAGACGATCACCGCCGACGGCTGGCTCAAGACCGGCGACGCCGGGTATCTGAAGGACGGTTATCTGTTCATCCACGATCGCGTCAAAGACATGATCATTTCCGGCGGCGAGAACATCTATCCGGCGGAGATCGAGAACGTGCTGATGCGGCACCCTGGCGTCGCCGATGCGGCGGTGATCGGCGTGCCGAGCGAAAAGTGGGGCGAGACCGTCAAGGCGATCGTCGTGCGCAAAGACCCGGCGCTCACCGAAGATGCGGTGATCGCGTTCTGTCGCGAACACTTGGCGCGCTACAAATGTCCGACGTCGGTCGACTGGGCGACCGCGCTGCCGCGCAACCCGTCGGGCAAGATCCTGAAAAAAGAACTGCGCGAGCCATTCTGGCGTGGCCGCGACCGTCGCGTGTCCTGAGCGGTCTATCAGGTTTTCGCGACCAGGCACGATAGGCAGGTATGCCCTCATTCGGGCTTTGATGGAGGACATGACGATGGAGATCCACGGCTTCTGCGACGATCAATTCCTTCCGCTGAAGGAAGCATTCCTTGCCAACTTCGAAGGGGGGCTCGAACTCGGCGCATCGCTCGCGGTGACTCATCGCGGAAAGATGGTTGTGGATCTGTGGGGTGGCTACGCCGATCCCGAAGAAACCCGACCGTGGCAGGAGAACACGATCGTCTCGGTAACGTCGACCACCAAGATCATGGTGACGATCGCCGCATTGATGCTGATCGATCGCGGCTTACTCGAACTCGATGCGCCGATCGTGCGTTATTGGCCGGAATTCGCGGCGGGCGGTAAGGCAGCAGTCACCGTTCGCGACGCGCTCACACACCAGGCCGGCGTGCCCGGATTCGTGCCGCCCGTGCCCTTCGAAGCGGTGCGGGATTGGCTCGGTATTGCGGCCCGCCTTGCGGCCGAGCCGCATTGGTTCGACGGCCGCAAGGTGGTCTGCTATCACAACCTCACCTACGGTTTTCTGGTTGGCGAGCTGATCCGCCGTGTCGACGGGCGCCAACCCAGCCAATTTTTTCGTGAAGAAATCGCGCAGAAGGTCGGTGCGGACTTTCAGATCGGGCTCACGTCGACAAACGACGTTTTTCGTTTGGCAGTTCCGCGCGGCCCCGCGGGGCCCGAGGACGTCCACGTCCTAAAGGGAGTGGGAGTGCCTGGGCAGGTCATCGCGTCGATTGGCCCACGCGACCGGAGTTCCTGGGAGAGCCTCTCCGTCGACGCGCCGAGTGTAAACGGATTTGGCAATGCTCGATCGATCGCGCGGGTCTGCGCGATCATTGCCCAGAACGGCGAGCTCGACGGCCGGCGTTACCTCTCCAAGCAGATGGTCGAACAGGCCGGCACCGAACAGGTGTACGGACAATGTCCGTTGCTGGGTTGGACCAGGTGGGGCCTTGGGCTTGGGATGCACAGCAAGGAATTTCCGGCGCCATCGAGCACTTGCTTGCATTGGGGCGGCTGGGGCGGATCCTGGGGCGTGATGGACCCGAAGGCCGGCGTCAGTCTTGGATACGCGCCCAATCATTTCATCGTGAACGCAGTAGATCCTCGGCACAAAGGGCTCGGCCTCGCGCTGCGTAAACTGCTTCCCGCGCTGTGACGCATGGACGCTCATCCTCCCCCTCGCGATGCCGTTGGTGGCGGGACCGTCTACGATCGCGATCCTGCGGTTGCAATCGTGTTCGCCGCGGCTGATGAAGGGCGCTGGGCGATCGCGGTGTGTGTGCTCGAGCGCCTGATGGGTATGCTGTTGGTGTTGCTCGCCGTGCAGATGTTCTCGGGCGGTGTCGCGCAATTCCTGGCCGGACTACCCGCTGCTCGCTGACGGTTCGCGCGCCATTGCGACATCGTCGAGATAGATCGACCCGGCCGGCGTAGCGTCGAAACGGAAACGGATCGTCGCAATGCTGCCGGGATCGATGCCCTGGAGGCTCTGTGTCGTGGTGACTTCGATCGGCGCGTACAGCAATTGCAGGCTCGATAGCGCCATCGTCGCGTCGCGACCGTCCCGATCCGTCAGCACGATGTGGAAATCGATCGAGTCCGGCGTCTTCCGTTCTGCGTCCTCTTCGAGCGGGCTCTTGTCGGACATAGCGAGACTGAAACTGAGTTGCCGGTCGCCGGTGTGCGATCGCCGCCTTGTTCAACACCCGTCAGCCGTTCGCGTGATTCCACATCCCTAGCGAAATCAACACCTGCTTCCCCTTCGTAGGCAGCCGCGCAATGCGCAGCCCGATCCGCGAAGAGGTGGTTTATGTTCCCTCATATAGACGCCCCAATTGCCAACCTGAATATTGCTTGTCTGATCCGGAGTGGGAACCGACCTTGGACTGACATCCTCATATTCGCGTGCTGGTTAACGCAGTAAGATTTGTCCGTTTCGGGGTTACCACAACCTATCCTCAGGCGCTTCGTGCTGACGTGCAGCACGTTGCTCTAAGGGAGCACACGTGGACTTCCCAATCTCCGTCTTACCCTCCTGATCATCCTTGATATTCAGATCAGCAAAAACAGTAACTGCGCTGTGTTGCGTGGCCGCGCGCTCAGCCGACCATCCGCGCTTGATCCGACGTTGGTACAGATACTCGGATACTGTCGGGTGACGTGTTGGCATGAGTGGTCGTCAACAAATCAACGTGCATGTGATCGCGTGTGAGGTCACACGCCGCAAGAGTAACGAGGAACACGAAGGCTAAGGAAGATTCAGCGCCGGTTGGGAAATCCCGACTACGAGAACGTCCTTGATCTCTATCTCCCGAGGCCGAATCGGATACGCTGGCGCACCTACGAACGCATCGTCGCGCAGGCCACCACACCCATCAGTCGTTCGCGCGATTCGCTGACGAACGCACACTTGCTTCCGCTTCGCTGCGCAGTCACGCGATACTCAGCCCGATTCGCCAACAGGTGGCTTATGCTTCCTATCCTCTGACTGACTGCTTGATCATGTCGGCCGCGGCTTCAGGATCAGCCAGGGCGGCGAACGGGCTGCATCCGGATGCGTCGGCAAAGTATTTTGTCCAATGCAGGAGATATTCGGGAAATCCGCCCCTCGCGTCAGCCACGCCAGCTTCAAACATGGATTGCGCAACTTCAGGATGGTGCTCCGCGACATTGGGCGCATCCAGTGCAGGCCGCGATGACTGATAAAGAAAAGCACCGCGACCGTCAATCTTGCTGTTAAACCACCACGAATCGTTGATAACGGTCATCGAAGAACCCCAGCCTACGGTCACGTGATCCCGAATCGCCGGCCCGCCGCCGAACGCCGTTGCATAGAACGACTTACCATCGATGGGCTCGGGTGGCGTGATGCCCGCAGCGTCGAGGATAGTGGCAGAAATGTCGTGATGCTGGACAAAAGCGTCGCACGTCGTGCCAGCACCAAGTCCGGCTGGGTGCCGAACCATTAGCGGCACATCTGTCGTCTCGGGGTCGGACGGATATCCGCGTTTTCCGATATAGTTTTTCCGCTCCCAAAGGCTGTGCCCGTGATCCGAAGTCACCACGACCAGCGCATCGTCAAGTACCCCCGACACCCGCAACCCCTCCATCAAGTGGCCAAACCACCGGTCGCACATTTCGACCAGTCCGGCATAATTTGCGCGTGTCCGGTTGACAAGTTGCGGTGACAGTTCGGGTAGTTCCGCATAGGGCGAGATGACCTGTTCCTGGCCCTCGGTTGAGTCGTACTTCTTACGATAGTGCGGCGGCACAAACCAGGGCTCGTGCGGATCAAAACACTCGACCGTCAGGAACAATCGCTCTGCGTCGGTGTTCTGATTGACCCATTGCGCAGCCTGTTGCATCACCTGTGCATTGAACCACTGTTCCTCGTTGACGCGATCATGCATGTTTTTGAGTATGGCGTGGGAAAACCAGCGGTGTGTATAGCCGCTTTTCATCGCGTCGAGCAGCTTGCCGTGCATTTCCTGGAATTCCTTTGGAATCCAGTAGTCGACTTCCGCTTGCGACGGAGCGGGACCACTTCGGGACGCGTCGGTTTCCTGCCCACGAATGAAGCTCCATTGCTGGAAACCACGCCAGAAGTTTTTCGACGGCTTGAACTGATGATAGAGGTCAGAAATCAATCCTGTGCGGAAGCCTTGATCGGAAAATATCTCGGCGAGCGTGTGTTGCGATTCCGGAATAGGTCCCCAGCCGGCTGCGGTACCAACGAAGTCACCCTTTATGTGCCGGAAATCACCGTTGTGAAATGGATAGGTCCGCTGCCCGGTGTAGATTGCGCGCCTTGCACAAAGTGTTGGTAGCGACTCCGGGTACGCGCGGGTAAAACTGACCGCCTCCTGCGCAAATGCATCGAGGTTGGGTGTATTAATAGCACCCCATGTGGGTGGCGTGCCGTACGCCCCAACAGCGTCTCGTCTAAGAGTGTCGAACACGACCAGGATGATGTGTTTCGGTTTTTTTTGTTCGGCGTTCAAAGATCTTCTCCAGTTGAACTCAGCGGCGGTTTGGCGTCGGCTGGCATGCCGATCAGGAGCTCTTCTTGCCGTAGGTGATCAGCGCGATCTTGCCGCTGAGATCGAACATGTCGTCTTTCATCTCGTCCTTCCTGCATGGTTGCCGCTATGATTCGCCCGGGAGGAATAAAGTCAATGATCGAACGGAACATCGAATACCGCGCGGACGGCCGCGACATGATCGGCACCTATTGTGCGCCGGACGGCGGCGGCAAGCGGCCTGCCGTGCTGGTCAGCCATGAGGGTCCGGGCCTCGACGCCAACGCGCGCAACTATGCGCGGCGCCTGGCGGAGCTCGGCTACTGCGCCTTCGCACTCGACTATCAGGGCGGCGGCAAGCCCATGACCGATCGCGCCGGGATGATGGCGCGCATCGGTGAGCTGATGGCGGCCCCGGATCGTATCGTCGCGCTCGGCAGAGCGGGTCTCGACATATTGCTCGCGCAGCCCGAGGCCGATTCGGCCAAGGTCGCCGCGATCGGTTTCTGCTTCGGCGGCACGCTCTCGTTCCATCTCGCGCGCGCCGGGCTCGATCTCAAGGCTGCGGTCGGTTTTCACGCAGGCCTCGCGACCTCGGCGCCCGCGCAGCCCGGCGCCATCAAGGCGAAGATCCTCGCCCTCATCGGCACCGACGATCCGATCATCCCGCCGCAGCAGCGGGCCGATTTCGAACGGGAGATGAATGCGGCGAAGGCCGACTGGCAGATGATCCTGTATGGCGGCCAGCAGCACAGCTTCACCAACCCCGCGGCGGCTAACTTCAACATGCCCGGCATCGTCTATCACGAGCTGACCGAGAAGCGCTCGTGGCAGGCGGCGGTGGACCTCTTCAAGGAAGTCTTCTGACGGCCGGGCGTCGCGCCGCGCCCGGAGCAGCGGTTCGATAACGGTTCACTGAAACTCTGCAACCTCCGGAGTAAGCAGACTCGTCTCGCAGATCAGCGACTTCCGGACCAACCATCGTGCGTGTGCGCGTGCGGCCACGCCAACCATCAGCCGTTCGCGTCATTCCACATCGCAGATGAATTCAACACCCGTCTCTGCTTCTTTGGGTAGCTGCATCATACTCAGCACAATTCACCAACAGGCGGGTTATGCTCCCTATCCTCGACTGAGACGCTTGTTCTGCAGGCGCATTATGATTACCGGCATGAACGGTGGCGTAGACAGCGGAGTTTGGGAGACCGTGGCACAAGATATTTCTGACTGGACTCTTACCAGTCTGGTGGAGCGTCAGGCAGCGGCCCACGGGACGCGCGAGTTCATGTCATTTCAGCACGGCACGCGGCTGACCTTCGCCTCCCTGCACAGTGACAGCCGCCAACTCGCGCTTGCGCTCGCGAGCCTCGGAGTAGGGCCTGGCGACCGGGTGATGGTGATGCTCAAGAATCGCATCGAGTTCATGCTGGCGATGGTTGCGATCATGAAACTCGGCGCGATCTTCGTGCCGCTCAATACGGAACTGAAGGGCGCCTTTCTGCAGCACCAGTTGCACAACGCTGAGCCGCGCGTGGTGTTTCTCGACAGTGATCTGCGCGATGCGTTTGACTCGGTCGAGAATGGCCATGCAAGCCCCGCCGCAGTTGTCTACGTGGGGGGCGAGGTACCCAATCACCGCCCCGGCATCTTTGCGCAGGCGCAGACGATGACCTTCGAGACGTTGTTTGAACGTACCGGTGCAGAAGACTCGGTACTGGTCACGGCGCGTCCGCAGGATATCGCCTGCATCATGTACACCTCTGGCACGACGGGGCCGTCCAAGGGTGTTCTGATGACCCATGCCCATTGTTATCTGTTCGGTCACGGCATGGCCCGCACGATGGAGATGACCGAACAGGATTGTCACTATGTCTGCATGCCGCTGTTCCACGCCATGGGCCTCTTGCTACAGGTCCTAAGTTCCCTGATCTGCGGCGCCCGCGCATTCTGTATCGAGCGGTTCTCGCCGGCGCGCTGGCTCGACGACGTGCGCACCTGTGGTGCGACCCTGACCAATGCGCTCGGTGTCATTCCCGAATTCATCTTTCGCACTCCGGCGACCGAATTCGACCGCGATCACAAGTTGCGCAGCGTCATGGCCGTGCCGATTGCCGCGGAGTGGGGTGCTGCCATGGAGAAACGCTTCGGCTTTAAGTTCAAGCAGGGTTACGGCATGACGGAGGTGAACGTCACCTGCTACACCCAGGCCGATGATCCCCTGTTGCCGGGCATGGCGGGGCATGTCCTCGACGACTTTTTTGCGGTGCGGGTCGTCGATGCTCAAACCGATGTCCCGCTGCCGCAGGGTGAGATCGGTGAAATCGTCGTCCGGCCGAAAGTACCCTTCTGTTTCAACCAGGGTTACTACCGGATGCCGGAGGTTACCGTCGAGTCGTGGCGCAACCTTTGGTTCCACTCGGGGGATGCAGGCTATTTCGATGACCAGGGCCGTTTGTACTATGCCGACCGGATCAAGGATCGGATCCGCCGGCGCGGTGAAAATATTTCGAGTTTTGAGATCGAACAGGTTCTCAACAACCATCCCGCCATTAAGGAGAGTGCGGTCGTAGGCATCCGGGTCGAGGGCGCGGGAGGCGAGGACGAGGTCAAGGCCTACATCATCATCGAAGGTGGGGGCTCGATCGATAACGTCGCCCTCTTGGACTATTGCGCCAAACACATTCCACGCTTCGCGGTGCCGCGTTATGTCGAGGCAGTTGATGCAATCGCCAAAACCGCCACCGGCAAAATTCAGAAAGAGCCGCTGCGCCGGGCCGGCGTCACGGTCAGCACCTGGGACCGGGAATCCGTCGGCTACAAGATTGCCCGCCGCGTGTAGACGCACAACCCACGCCTGGCATCGAGCAAGGCTTGGGTCGTCCAGGAGTGTCACGCAGGTAACGGTGAAGCGTTCGACCTTGCCCTTGGTCTTGGCCCGGTACGGTCGGCACAAGCGAATCGAGAAGCCACAATCCTTGGCGAGTTCCAACAACTGCGGATGAAAGCGATGTTGTCCATCACCGTACGCATCGCGATCGAGTACCACTGTCTTCATATTGTCGAACAGCACGTGCTCGGGTACGCCATCAAAAGCTTCGAAGCTCCGCCGCATCGCGCAAATACTTGCGCACCGTGTTCCTCGATACCCCCAGTTCTCGCGCGATCCCCTTGATCGATCCACCCCGTCGGGCCAGCACATTGATCTCCACCATCGTCTCCAGACTGCGCATAGCGTCGCCCAAAGGGACGCCAGCTTACCCACTGCAACAGGGTCAGTTTTACTCCGGCGTTAAAAAGTCCATCCGAGCGGGTGACGCCGACTACTTCATGCTCTGGTCCCGTTATACGATCGACCTCGGCGATGATCAGGATTGCCCAGAAGTCTCCCGAGTCAGCGGCTTGGACCGGAACCCCGAACAACCAGGTGACAGACGTCTGCCAGACACAAACCCGATTGCAGGTCATGCCAACGCGACCTAAGCTTCGCGAATGGACTACCAATCGCTAATTACGATCGAGTCGGGGAAGCGCGGCGGCAAGCCCTGCATCCGCGGCCTGCGCATCACCGTATATGACCTGCTCGAGTACTTGGCATCTGGTATGACTGAGGATCAGATCCTCTTGGACTTTCCGGACCTGACGTCAGATGACATTCATGCCTGTCTGGCGTTTGCGGCCGATCGTGAGCGCAAATTGGTGTCCATCCCCGCAGCGTGAAGTTGCTGCTCGACAACAATCTCTCGCAGCGTCTGATTGGGCTCCTCGCCATTGATTTCCCCGGATCTGTACACGTTTGCTCGGTTGGACTCGCGACCGCCTCGGACCGCGAGGTGTGGGACTTCGCAAAAGCGGAAGGATTTGCCATCGTTTCGAAGGACGCCGATTTTCATCAGATGAGCTTCTTGTATGGTCCACCGCCGAAGGTTGTGTGGATTCGCCAGGGAAACTGCACGACTGATGAAATCGTGCTTCTGTTGCATCGCCATGCAACGGCCATCAACGCATTCTCCCGGGACTCGGAGTCTGCATTTCTCGCCATTAGCGAGTAGTGACCCACGACCAGGTCTAAGGCGTGGGGTGGTTGTTGGCCCGTGCCAATTTTGTGACCGATTCGAGACACAGTTCACGCTCGATCCGACCCGTTGCACCCGCATGACCGCGGTGCCGCTGATCTGCGCGCCCGGCGACGACGTGCGCGTGACGATCAACTTCGTTTTCATCGCCGCGCGTCGATGCTCGGCCTAGAGAGCGGCGGCGTTCACAATCCGGTCGCCGTGTACGACGACGCGCGGATTCGCGAACGGTCGCACGTCATCGCAGTGTTGCGCGGCGCCAACGGGCATGGATGATCCATCGTCATGGATATCAAGCGGTGGCGTGCGGATCTGCAGCATTGGGGCGTCTGGAGGTTCGTGCACTCGCGAATCATGAACGGACTGAAACCGTGGTTGACGGTTTGTCGCGTCCATATGCGAATTCACGACGCGCAGGCCACGCATCCTGCGCTCCCTGAAGGCGTTCGCGTTGCGGTGGCGAGTCGTGATGAGCTGATGCAGGCGGCGAGTGATCCTGAGATGGGACTGCGGCCCGCGGACATCGATCGGGCATTGGCGCGTGGCGACTTATGTGCGGCCGCGTTCGGGAACGATCGTATGGTCGCGTACACGTGGCGATCGTTCTCGACTGTGCCACACGCTGATGGCTTGAGCGTCGCATTCGAACGGCCTTATCGCTACGGCTACAAGGCGTTCACCCACCCGGACTTTCGTGGTCTGCATCTACAGGAAGCGATCGCCGCGCCGACGGACGCCCTCTGCATCGAGCGCGGTTACGCCAGGGGAATCAGTTTTGTCGAAACACACAACTACGCATCGATCGCCATGGACATGAGGCGTGGGAATAA
>CAYUMA010000368.1:0-8127 GCA_964445675.1 uncultured Pseudomonadales bacterium
CCGCTGTGCACGACGGAACCGGTGTAGATCAGCACCGAGCCGCGCGACATCACCGCCTGCACGACGTCGCTCTCGGGTGGTTCCTGTCCGAACTTTGCATTTTCGAGCTTGGTGCGATGGCTACCGGGAACCACGCGCGTCGCGCCGTTCTCCGCTGTGAAATCCGTCAGCGCCCAGATCGTGTTGAACTGCGGCTCGATCGGATACGGCAGGAAGCCGCCCCACGCGAGCCGATCGCGGTGCAGCGGCTGCGCGCCCTGCCCCGGCAGAATGCGGATCAATTGCGTCAGGTGCAGCTGGATGCGATTGCAGTACGGTTTCAGGAATGCGTTCGCGGCGGCGAGAACCTGTGCGTGCATCACGACGTCGCGACATGCGGCCGAGCGCGCGACGAGTGCGCCGATCCGCGCGGTCTGGCGTCCGGTGAAATCGTCGCGGCCGGTCGCAGCGTCCGCGATGAACGGCGCGATCTCCGCGTCGATCCGCTCGAGCAGGTCCTGCGAGAGCACATCGCGGATGATGCAGGCGCCATCGCGGTCGGTTGCCGCGAGAATCGCGTCGGTCGACGCGTCGCTCGGCAGCGTTTGCAGTGCGTTCATCGTTTTCTCCACGCGCGTTGTGCACCTATGACTATAACGCGACGTCAATCTTGCCCACTAATCTTGCTCAGCATGCGGCGAGCCCGCATAGTGCGCGGGCATTTTTCTATCCGGTGACTATGTGACGTTCGTGCTGCATCCCCGCCTCGCCGCCGACGGCATCAGCGTCGGTGAATTGCCGTTGTGCACGCTGTTGCTGAACAACGACGCGCGCTTCGCGTGGTGCATTCTGGTGCCGCGTATCGACGGGTTGCGCGACTTTCACGAAGTGCCGCACGCACAACGCGACGCGCTGTACGGCGAGATCGAACGGGTCTCACTCGCGCTGCAGGAGATCACGCAGCCGGACAAGATCAATGTCGCCGCGCTCGGCAACATGGTGCCGCAACTGCACATTCACGTGATTGCGCGGCACACGACCGACATCGCGTGGCCAGCGCCGGTGTGGAGCGTGCCCGGCGCGCGGCCGTATCCGGATCCACAACCGTTGATCGCGCAACTCAGATCGCGCTTGTTATAAAAGACGCACCCACCAGGAGACGAGACGATGCGATACCTGACGACACTGCTGCTCGCTACGCTGACGTTCATTGTGCCCTTGGCCGTTGTGCCCTTGGCCACGACCGCGCACGCGGCGAGTCTCGATGAAATCCTCGCCGGACCGCAGCGCGATGCGGCCAACGCCGCGCGCGATGTCTATCGGCATCCCAAAGAGACACTGGAATTTTTCGGCGTGACGCCCGCGTCCAGCGTCGTCGAGGTCTGGCCGGGCAGCGGCTGGTACACCGAAATCCTGGGACCGTATCTGCGCGACCAGGGTGTCTACCATGCAGCGGGATTTACGACCACGTCGAAGGACACCCCGCCGTATCAGCTGAAGGCACAAACCGCGCTGGCCGACAAGCTCGCCGGCAACCCGTTGTTCGACCACGTCGTGCTGACGGAGCTCGGCATTCCGGGCCGCACGGTGATGGCGCCGCCCGGCCGCGCCGATGTCGTGCTGACGTTTCGCAACGTCCACAACTGGCTCGCGGCCGGTTATGCACCGGAGATGTTCGCGGTGTTTTACCGGACGCTGAAACCGGGCGGCGTGCTCGGCGTCGTCGAGCATCGCGCGAAAGCCGGCACTGCGATCGACGTGATGAAGAAAACCGGTTACATGACCGAAGAGTACGTCACGAATCTCGCGAAGGAGGCCGGGTTCGTGCTGGAAGCGAGCTCCCAGGTCAATGCGAATTCAAAAGATACGACCAATCATCCCGGCGGCGTCTGGTCGCTGCCGCCGAACTTGCGCGTGTGCCAACCGATGCCCGAAGGGGCGGAAAAGGATGCGTGTGCGGCGCAGTATCGCGCGATCGGCGAATCGGATCGGATGACGCTGAAGTTCCGCAAGCCCGGTTGATCAGCGCCGGCCGACGGCCGCGTCGATCTGGCGAGTGACTTCCGGCGACAACGTTCCTTCCGCTTCGGCTTCGAGGCACTGCGCGAGTTCGACGCGGTTTTTGACGCCGAGGATCACGCTGTCGACGCCCGCGATCCCGAGTGCGTAACGGTGCGCGAGTTTTGCCGTGCTGGTACCGAGCGCGCGTGCCAGGGCGCGCAGTGGCGCGGCGCGTTCGAAATCGCGAAAGTCCGGATCGGCCGGGTCGAGTTTGCGGTCGAGGGCGTCCGTCAGCGCGCCTGCTTGAACTGCGCGAATACCCAGCACGCCGACGAAGGCTTCGCGCGCGGCCGCGATGATGTCGCGCGGCCGGGCGGGCTCGTCGTAGCGGCGCATCCCGCCGGCCGAGTCGAGGCAATTCGCGACGCACTGCACCGCCGCCGGCCGCGGCGACGCGCGCAACGCCTCGATGATCGTGTCAGGTAGACCGACGCCGGTGATGCCCCAGCCGCCAATCAGGCCTTCCGCAACCAGTGCTTCGAATGTCGGCACGACGTGATCGCGGTACAACGACAGCGGCGTCGCGAACCGGTTCTGCACGGCCGCGTCGCGCGGGAAGGTGTACCCGTCGGGAACGATGTTCGAATGCAGGAACAGCACGTCGACTCGATCGAGGCGTAGCGTCTCGAGGCTGCGTTCGAGGCGACGTCGGATCGTCGAATCGACGTCGGCCGCAGGCACCGTGCCGAGCTGACATTTCGTCGTGACGCGCACACCCGCCGGCAGCCGTCCGCCGAACGCCGCACCGATCACGGCTTCTGCTTCACCACGGCCATACAGAGGCGCCATGTCGAACAGCGTGATATGACCTTCGACCGCGGCGTGCACCGTCGCGACCGCCTCGTCGCGATCGGTCGCCCCCCACACCTGGCCGAGACCGCCGCCGCCGAGCGTCAAACGGCTCACCGGCCACAGGTTGCCCAACCGTTGTATCTGCATCCAAGCACCCCGCGTGTTGTCGCCGCCGAGTGTATCGAAGCGCGGTGCCAGGCGTCGAAGCGTGGTGCCAGGCGTTGCAAAGTCGGCATTCGGTGCCAGGCGTTGCAAAGTCGGCATTCGGGGCATTCGGTGCCAGGCGTTGCATTTAGTGCATTTAGTGCCAGGCGTTGCAAAGTCGGCATTCAGTGCCAGGCGTTGCATTTAGTGCCAGGCGTTGCAAAGTCGGCATTCGGTGCCAGGCGTTGCAGACCGACCCATCGGCACCAGGCACCGGAACACAAGTCCGGCTGGTTCTGCCGACTTTGCAACGCCCGGCACCGGCCTGATACTGCCGACTTTGCAACGCCTGGCACCGTCATGAGCTTCGAGTTTCTGCGGGAACAGATCGTCGGGGTCGATTCGACGTTCACGACGCCGTTCGGCGAACGGCTGATGGTCTATTGCGACTACACCGCGTCCGGACGGTGTCTGCTGTTCATCGAGAACTACCTGCAGAGTCTGCAGCGCACGTACGCGAATACGCACACCGAGGACGATACAACCGGGCGCAACATGACGCAGCTGCTGCACGAAGCGGAGAGCTCAATCAAAGCCGCCGTCAATGCGGGCGCCGACGGACGCATCATCGCAATCGGCACCGGTGCGACCGGCGCGATCAACAAACTGCAGCAGATTCTCGGCGTGTACTGTCCGCCGGCGACGCGTGCGCGAATCCTCGACGAACTCGAAGTGTTTGCGGGCGCCGCAGCGCGCGCGGCGTACGAGGCGCATCTCGCGCAGCGCCAGCCCGTGGTCTTCGTCGGTCCGTTCGAACATCACTCGAACGAAGTCTCGTGGCGCGAGGGGCTCGCGACCGTCGTTGAGGTGCGCCTCGACGCCGACGGTGGCATCGACCTTGCGCACCTCGAAGAGCTGCTGTGCTTGCAAGAGTACCAATCGCGCGTCCGCATCGGCTCGTTTTCGGCGGCATCCAACGTCACCGGCATGCGCACGCCGGTGCACGCGATCGCGCGCCTGTTGCATCGCTACGGCGCGATCGCGTGTTTCGACTACGCGGCGAGCGCGCCGTACGAACCCATCGACATGAACCCGCCAACGACCAACAAGGGGGGCGACGCGTCACTCGACGCGGTATTCATCTCGCCGCACAAATATCTCGGCGGACCGGGGTCGAGCGGCATTCTGGTATTCAACAAACGCCTGTATCAGGAACAGCTCGCCCCCACCGTCGCCGCCGGCGGCACCGTTGACTACGTCAGCGCGCACGACCAGGACTTCATCGCCGACATCGAGGAACGCGAGAAGGCCGGCACGCCGGGCACGCTGCAGGTGCTGAAAGCGGCGCTCGCGTTCCATGTGAAGGACTGGATCGGCAGCGCGCAGATCGAGGCGCGCGAACACGCGCTGCTGGAGCGCGCGATGCACCGCTGGCAGCGCGCGGCGGGCATCGAAATTCTCGGCAATCCGGACCCGCAGCGCCGCATCGCGATCGTGTCCTTCGTGGTGCGCGACGGCGCCGGGCGTTACCTGCATCCAAAATTCGTCACGGCGCTGCTGAATGACCTCTTCGGCATTCAATCGCGCGCCGGCTGTTCGTGCGCAGGCCCGTACGGTCACCAGCTGCTGCACATCGATATCGAGCGCTCCAACCGCTACCGGAGCTGGGTCAAAAAAGGTTACGGCGGCATCAAGCCGGGCTGGTGCCGGATCGGTTTCCACTATGCGATGGATGACGCGGAGGCGGACTACATCATCGACGCGGTCGCCTTCATCGGCGAGTACGGTGCGCGCTTCATCGGCTTATACCGCTTCGAACTCGAGTCCGGCACATGGACGCACGCGGACTCACACGCCGAATACGAGCACCTCACATTCGCAACCGCGCTGCACGCCGCGCGCGTCGAATCGACAGCGCGCACCGCCGCGCAACGCACGCTGCTGTATCGACGCTTCATCGACGACGCGCGACGCTGCGCCGACGCGCTGACGGGGGATTCGCACAGCAACGTTGCGCGACTCGACGGCGAACTCGGCGAGCTGCAGTTCTTCGCCTTGAACGCGCGTTCGCTCGCGCCCTGACGTTCCAGAGGCGCCGTCTGACAACCGCGCGCCGCCCGCGGGGCGGACGGTGACGCACAGCAGGAATCCGGCATCACGAGTGTGATCCTCGTCATGTTCTGCCGGCACCTCGATTGAGGTCGACGACGCCATGCTCGAACCTTGTGAAGTACCTGGTTTCCTGCGCCGCATATAGAACACGGAAGGGCTGTTGTCATGTTCCAGCTGACCGTCTGGTCGCTGCCGTCGCTCGCCGCCGTGATCCTGTCCGGATACACGCTGCTCCTCGTTCGCCGCAGTCCCAACGTCCCCGGCGTTACGCCGATGCTCGCGATGTGCGCTTGCGTGATCATCTGGTCGGGCGGGCAGCTGCTCGGCACGTTGGTCACGACGCCAGCGTTGAAGATGCTCGCACTCAAGATACAGGTCCCCGGCATCGCCTACCTGACGGTCTGCTGGTTCTGGTTCGCGCTCGCGTATGCGCGGCGCCGGCGTCACGTGTCGACGCCGGTACTGGTCGCCCTGTCGATCCTGCCGACGGTCTCGTTGCTGCTCGCGCTGACCAACGAATGGCATCATCTCGTCTGGGAGACGCCGCACCTCGTCGCGCACAACGGCTACATCGGGTTGGTCGCGAACCAAGGTCCGTGGCTGATGGTTCACGTCGTCTACGCGCACGCGTTGCTGTTCGCGGCCACCGTGATCCTCGCGTTCGAACTGTCGAGCTCGACGCGTTACCGCAAGGCGCTGGTGGCGGTCATCGCCGCGCCGGCCGTCACGGCCGCATTGAATCTGCTGTCGCTGTCGGGCTGGTACGCATTGCCGGGATTTGATCTGACCACGTTTGGGTTCGCGCTGTCGGCGCTGCTGCTGAACGACGGCGTGCTGCGCTTCGGACTGCTCGAAGTGACGCCGGCGATTCGCAATCGCGTCGTCGAACAACTCACCGACGGTGTCGTCGTCATTCAAAAAGACGGCCGGATCATCGACCTCAATCCGGCCGCAGCCGCGACCTTTGCGATCGCGGTCGACTCCTCGGTGAATCAGTTCGCGACGAACTTCATCAAGACGCCGCTGTTGCCGGGACTGCTGGTCGGGCTCTTTTCGAATGCGGAAGTCACGATCGGCGAGCGCTCGTTCCACGTGCTCGCGACGCCGCTGTCACGCGACACGAACGAACGCGGCGAGATGGCGCTCGTGCTGCGCGACATCACCGAGCTGACCCGGATCAAGCAGGAGATGGAGCGCCTCGCGCATACCGACTTCTTGACCGGCCTCGCGAATCGCCGCTACTTCATGCAACGACTCCACGAAGAGACCGAACGCGTCAAACGCGGCCATCAGCCGATGAGCGTGCTGCTGCTCGACATGGATTCGTTCAAGCGCATCAACGACACTTACGGACACGACGTCGGCGATCGTGTGCTGCAGGTCATCGCGAGCGTCACCAAGGAAGTCAAACGCGTCTCCGACATTGCGGCGCGTATCGGCGGCGAAGAATTCGCGATGCTGTTGCCGGACACCGATCGCGACGGCGCAATCAAACTCGCACAGCGGCTGCGTCGTACGATCAATGAACAAGTGATTGCCGCGGCGAAGGGCGCGCAGATCCAAGTCACCGCGAGCATCGGCGTCGCGACGATGTCGCACGCCGATCACGGGCTCGACAGCATCCTCACGCACGCCGACCGCGCGCTTTATCGCGCGAAGGACTCCGGGCGCAACCAAGTGTGCAGCGAGTAGCAAGCGAAGCGATCGGTTGGCGAAGTTGCGGACGGCGCGATGAATCGCTTCGCTGCGGTACGTTGAGCACGTATGCGCTCGTTGCGACGGCGAAGGCGCATAACGCAGGAATTCCGATTGTCTCGGCGGGTGAAACTCGATGATCGTCGCTCACGAGATGGCGGGACGAGTTCGGCTTCGATCTGCCCTCGCGCTTTGTCACGCTCGCGACCATGTTCAGCCCCGCGCCGGCGGCGGCGCCGGTGGTGGGTATCGGCAACCCGCATCTCTACCGCCGTCACCGCCCGGAACAGACGGCACTGTATCCGGTGATCGAAGCGAACCTGACGCCGTTTCTCGAGCAGTTGCACGAGCGTGATGCCGCGCTGCCGCGTTTCGTGACCGACGAGTTCAAGGACTACCTGCGCTGCGGTCGCCTGGAATACGGTTTGGTGGGTGATGGTAAGGGCCATTCGAGACTTGTTCACCTTGGCAGTGTGCTTTGATCGACGTTGGCTCATGCGCGTGCTCCAGCATTCGTTGAGGAATGTGGTGCCGCCTTGGGAACGTCGTCTTGCTCACTCTCCTAAACGGGATATCGGGCTACGGCCACATGCCGCAAAGCCGACTCACCCATGTCGATGACGTCACCCTTGACCACGCTATCCTGCGGGCAAATTGCACCATTGGAAAAACGGTCTTCAGCGGCACCGCATGTGCGCATGACAGCAACGATGTGCTGTAGTGTTTCTTCGGCACGATGGGCGGCAGTGGGCCGGCTATATCGCTATCCTCGGACCAGCGTATTGAAACCCTCAACGGGAACATCGAGTCCATTGCAAAGAGCGACCCGGTCGCCCAACGCCTGCAACAACTACGCGGGGTGGGCCCCCTGGTCGCGACGGCAATGATTGCGACGGTAGGAAACGGCGACCAATTCAGAAAAGGTCGTCAGATGGCCGCGTCCTTGGGCCTCACGGCGAGGCAACACAGTTCGGGAGGCAAAGGATCGATTACTGGGCATCAGCAAACGCGGTGATGCGTATCTGCGTAGCATCCTGATCCACGGCGCCCGCTCTGTGGTCGCCAAGTCCAGGCATAAGGAGGATCGCTTGAGTCGTTGGGTGACAGGATTGGCAGAGCGCCGTCATCCCAATGTTGCGGCGGTCGCCCTGGCCAACAAGACCGTGCGTATGGCCTGGGCGATGATGAATCAGGATGCAGACTATGATCCGGAATTTGCGGTGAGCTGATAAAGGCAAGCCACAAGGTTGAGAAGCAAGTAGAGAAAGGAACCTTAACCACGATTGCGAAGTAAGCTGAATGATGGCGAACTGGTCGAACCGGCGTCGGTAAAACCCGTAAGAG
>CAYUMA010000369.1:0-6083 GCA_964445675.1 uncultured Pseudomonadales bacterium
GTTGCGCCTCGAAGCCGTCCATCGGAAACGCGGAGACGAGGTCAACCGGCGGATACGCCGATCCCGCGTTCAGTCGGAATCGGTCATAACGGAAGTTCGTCCCACCGGCGTGCAGCTCGGGGTGTTTGGTCGCGGGGACGTCGGTCGAACGCAGCGCATCCGCGAGCGGGGCTTGCAGTGCATCCGGCAGGTCGCCACCGACCAGGCGCCCGTCGATCCACAGCGCGGAGTGCAACCCCGCGCTGCTCGCGCCCGGTCGGGTACCGAGTTGCCGCACACCTTGACCGAGGATCAACGTGCCCACCGTCGCGTCGAAATTCGCGACCGGCGCCGACATGATTTGATACGCGAGCGAGGACTTATCCTGGCGCGTCAGCTCGACGAACCCGAGCTGCACCTTTGCGCTGCCGTTGGCGGCGCCGCCGTTCGCGACGACACCGGCAGGCAGCAGCGAGCCGCGTACACGCGTGATGTCGAACGCGCCGGCGCCGCTCCCCGGTGGCGGCTCGATGATGTCGCCGTCGGCGTCGAGCAACCGGAAAAACGAGAACTCGCCCAATCGCAACTCGTCGCGCGCAATCTTGTAGACCTCGGGGTCGCCCTCCTCGAGTGCCGCGAACAGGCGCACCGATGTCGCGAGCCGCTGCGCTTCGGCGGCGGCGAGTTCGAGCCGCGTCTCGTGCTCGCGCTCGAATGCACCGGATTGATTGCGGAACAGTTCATCGACGAGCGAGCCGTAGGACTCGCTGCTCTGCTGCTGCGCAACGAACAAGCTCGCCGCCGTCGTAGCGACGACGACCGCGAGGATTCCTTGCAGCAATTTCGCATAGAAGGTCATTGCTCAGGGCGCCAGGTCCGCGTGGACGGTCTGGCCCGCGACGACGGTGACGCGGCCATCGAGCGTGTCTTCGGACGGCAGGAATACACGCAGCCGATAGTCGCCCGGCGGAACGTCCGTCAGCGTGAAGTTGCCCTGCGCATCGGTCTGCGTAAACCACGGCGTGTCGAGCACGAGCAGCAGGCTGCGCATGTGCTTGTGAATTTCACAGTAGATCTTCACGACGCCGGGCTGATCGAACGTGATCAGCGGGCTCTGCTCGTCTTTGCGGAAGCGGCCGAGGTCGAACCGTTTTACGCGCGAATACGAGAATACGCTGTGGAATTCATCGTCATGGTTGGGAAATGCGACCGGGGTTCCTGTACGCACCGCGCTCACCCCCGGACGAAACTGGTAGCCCTGCTGACCGATCTCACCAAGGGGCGATGGAGTCGCGAGCGGCGGATACACGCCGTCATCGCGTTCCAGATACACGACGGCGCGCGGGGCGTCGGCCGGCGCGATCGGCTGCTTCGTAGTTGCCTTGTAGCCCGGCGCCACCGGCGTCGACTGCATCGGCGTCAACGCGATGGTGCCGACAACGCTACCGGGTGCATCGGCCGCAGCCACGCACTGCGCCAGCGCGACCAGCAAAACGCCGAAACAAAACAGTGGAGCCCCGCGTGGCATCGCTTGCTTCCTCACGTCCCGTTCGCCGCATCGCGCGGCCACACTCAACCCAAAATGAGACGTTGCTCGTGATGCGCGACTTTGATCGACGCAGCGTCGCGCAAGACGGTGACGGCGGTTCTGAGGAACAACACCGCGATCCCGACCCCGACCACGACGTCCGGCCACTGCGACGCAAACACCCATACGCCGACCCCGGCGCACAACACTGAAACGTTTGCGATGATGTCGTTGCGCGAGCAGAGCCAGACCGAGCGCATATTGATGTCGTCGGTGCGATGCCGCCACAGCAACGCCAGACACACCGAGTTGGCGGCGAGCGCAAGCAGTCCGATCGCGCCGATGATCTGATATTGCGGCACCATCGGATGGGCGATCTTGTACCCGGCCTGAACCAGCGCGAACACGCCAAAACCCAACATGATCCAGCCTTTGACGGAAGCGGAGCGCGCCTTCCACAGATCATTGCGCGTGATCACATACAGACTGAACCCGTAGACGAGTGCGTCGCCGAGCATGTCGAGCGAATCGGCGAGCAGCGCGGTCGACGACGCGAGCAGGCCGGCGGTCGCTTCCACGCAGAACGCGATCGCATTGATCGCGAGAACGGCCACGAGGACGTTGCGTTGACGCGCGCGCAGCTTGTCAATCTCGCACTGCGTGTTGGCGCAGCAATCACTCATCGATCACTCCGAGCCTGGATCCGGCTTCATTGCCTCGACCTGAATGCGCAGCAGCAGTTTGCCGGCATCGCCTTCGCCGAACTTGCTCATCTTCATGCCGAACTGCGACCAGTTCAATTCGCCCTGCGCATCGGCGCCGCAGACTTCTTTTTTGTAAAACGGATGCGTAATGCAGTTCGAGCTCTTGATCGAAAGCGCAAGCGGACGGGTGACGCCGAGCAACGTGATCTCGCCGTTGATCGACTTGGGCGTATCGCCGTCGAACTGCAGCGTGCCTTTGTAGGTGGCAGTCGGAAACTTCGCGACATCGAAGAAATCCGCCGAACGCGCTTTGTCGTCCATCGCGGTCAGACCGAAGTCGATGCTGGTTGTATTGACGACGATCTCGACACTGCCGGTGCGGGCTGCCCGGTCGATGACGATGGTGCCGCTCGTCTCGTTGAACTTGCCGCGCCAGATAGAGATGCCCATGTGCGGGAACTCGAAGCTCGGGTAGGTATGCGTCGGATCGATCCGGTAGGTTTCGCTCGCCGCGAATACCGGGCCTGCGAGCATCGTCAACGCCGCGGCCAACATGAGTCTGTGCGTCATACGAGGTGCTCCGAGTTGATGGTCACAAATGGAAGGGGATTCTACGGGCCTTTGCGTCTCGCGAGATAGATCACCGAAGTCATGTTGCGCTCGACCGCACCGCCGAATCGAGTTTGCGCAACCGCCATCAGTTGTTCGAGCAGCTCGGTACGTTGCAACGCAGGCAGGCGCTGGATATGCGAAAAGCCGCCGTACAATCGCCCGACCTGCGGCGTGTTCAACGTCAGCGTCCAGCGTGTTTGCGCGTATTCGACCGCAGCAAATTTCCCGCAGCTTACGAACTGCGCTTCACGCGCGCGGCGATCGAGCGCAAATGGGATCGCGTCGGGGGCACCCGATGGACTCACCGCAAGGTCGGCGAGCAAGGCCGTCGTCGCGTCGTGGAACGGGTCGGCCCGATCGAGATCCCCGAACAGGTTCCACCACAACGCCGCGTAACCGCCCGGCTTCAACACGCGCGCGATCTTGTCGAGCGCGACATCCTGATCGAGCCAGTGAAACGACGTCGCTGCGGCGACGAGGTCGTAACAGCGCGACGGCAGGTCGGCATCCTCGAAGGCGCTTTGTAACAGGTGCAGTTGCGCGCTCGCGCTCGCCACCAACGACTGCAGCTGAGGCGCGAACCGCACGTCCGGTTCGACGACGGTGATCGGGTCCGCGCCGTACTCGATCAATCGCCGCGTCGCGAGTCCGCTACCCGCGCCGATTTCGAGCGTCGCCGAATTTGGCCGCAGCGCCCCGCGCTCGATCATGAATTGATAGATCAGCTCCGGGTACTGCGGCCGCACCGCGTCGTAGCCCTCGGGATCGAGCCCGAACAGATGCCGGCCCTCGGCTCTGCTGATCAACTCGGGCATTGTGCGTAAGGCCTACATGAACGGCACACCGCCGATAGCCTGAACGAACGTGAACGTCGTCGCCAGCACGTACACGAGTGTCGCCGCGCCGACGAGCACAACGCCATTGCGGCGGGAGAACCAACGCGACGCCGCCGCACCGATCACCGGCAACACCTGCATCGCGTGCATGCCGAAGAAGTGCGCGACGCGCAGATCGCCGCCGTCGCGCGACCAATGCACGAGCCATACACCGTTCGCATCGCTGTGAGTGCCGCCAACCCAGTGACCCATCTGACTCGAGAGGTATCCGCCGACGCCGCCACCGAGCACGAACCTCGCGATCAGGCCCAACCCGACGGCCAGCGCATACGGATTCCGCGCGCCGTGTTTGCGCAGGATGACGACGCCGAGCCACAGGCAAACCGCGACCAGGCTCACCGCGCCCGCGCCCATCAGCGAATACATCGTTATGTAGAAGGGGGTTGTCAGGTTGAAGTGCGACGCCTCACCGCGGCTCGCCTGGGCGATGATGTAAGTCATCTCGAATGCCGCACACACGATGGGAATCCACGTGAGCGCCAGGCCCTTGCGCGCCTGAAAATAACCGTTGGGCAAGAGCGGTGCGAACCACGCGAGCGTCGCGAAGTAGACGGCCAGAGACAGCGAGAACTTGAACGGCTTCGACCACACCGACACGCCGTTCAACGTCCGCTCGTCGACGAACGACCCGACGGCGCAGACCGCCAGCAGCGCAAGACATGCGAGCGTTGCCCGCCACCACATCGGGTGACGCCCGGCGAAGCCGTTGAACCCCAGAGACGGCCGGGTCGAAACGCGCGAAAACGCCCATTCTGCGTTCATGCCATTTGCTCCTTCGCTCGCGAGCGCAGCGCCCGACTGGCGTATTTGACGATGAAGTACAGTGCGAGCCCCGCCGGACCCGCGATGAACGTCAGGACCAGGCACGGCACCACGAGCAGGTGGTGCACGCCGTTCGCACGCGCGTCGCTGACTTCCCAGCTGCCGACGAAGAGGTCGAATGCGAGATAGTGGATCCACCCCGCGAGCAGTAGCGCCGGCACGCTGAATAGCGCCGCGACGCCTTCGAGGGAGCCGAACCCGGCGTTGGCCGGCGCGGATGGGAAGTTCGTCGCCATCAGGAACACATAAACACACGCGATCGCGAGCGGAATGACGATGCGCGCGACCCCTTCGACGAACCAGCGCTGACCCGGCAGCAGAATCAGCCCGGCCCAGCCGACCATCGCCAGCGTCCCGGCCGCAGAGAAAATCGTATCGAGCATCGAGCAGCTCCCGTTAACTTGACATTGGTAAGATCAGAGATTGCCTCACCTATGTTTTCATTGTCAAGATAGTTATGTACAGTGTGTCGATGAACGCGCTATCTATAAAAGCAAAAGCCACCTATCACCACGGCGACCTCAGAGAAGCGCTGTTGACGGCTGGGGAAGCGGTATTGCGTGACCGCGGCCTGCAAGGCTTCACGCTGCGCGAGTGCGCGCGGCGCGCCGGCGTGTCACACGCAGCGCCGAAGCATCATTTCGGCGACGTGCGCGGACTGCTATCGCAGATCGCCGCGCGCGGTTTTACGCAGCTCACGCGGCGGCTGCGCGCGAAGTTGCGGAACGCCGGCTCCGACCTCGACGCGCAGTTCCTCGCGACCGCGGAGGCCTATGTCGGCTTTGCGCAGGCGCATCCGGAACATTTTCGAATCATGTTCCGCTGCGATCTCGTCAATCCCGAGGCACCGGAGCTGCTCGCTGCGGCGCTGGATACCTTCACCGAACTCACGAACGTCATTCGCCGCCAGCGCGGCGAGCCCGAAATCACAGTGTCGCTGCTCGACGCCGCGATGACGGCGACGCGCTCGGACGACGTCAACGGCACCGCGCTGATCGACGACATCCTCATCGGCTGGTGCCACATCCACGGCTATGCGCACCTGCGACTCGAAGGTCAGCTGCCGATGATCTCCAAGGCGGCGCAGAAAGAACTGCTGCGTACGGCGAGCCATCGCCTCGCACGCTTGATCCGAGCGGGGTAAGTGGCGGAGGTTCGGTGCGCCGGTGAGTTGTTTGAACGTCTCATCGAGCGGCGGACCGACATAGCGGCCGAGTTCGCGCAGATCGAGTTGCGCGTGGCCAAAACTCGCGAGCGCGTAGTTGATCGGCCGGCGAGAGGGTCGCTCAGCGTGCCGTGGAGGTCGAACAGGATCAGGTCGTGCCGCGTCCCTAGCACGAACCTCAGCCCGTCTGCGTCATCGCCACGAGCCACTGACCGAGCAACCCGGCCGCGCGGTGCACGCCGATCGATTGCACACGCGCGTCGCTGACGATCTTCACGAACGCCTGGCGCGACGGATACTCGACGAGCGCCACCACGTCGAAGTCGACGTCGGACTCACCGATGACCATGTCGGTGACGCGCCCCATCCAGATGAAG
>CAYUMA010000370.1:0-3728 GCA_964445675.1 uncultured Pseudomonadales bacterium
CGAGACGCCCCCGTCACCAGCGCGGTCTTGCGCTCTGCTTCAGTCACCGTTGACCTCTGCCAACGCGACGTCAAATGCAGCGACCGTACCGATCGCGAGCGGAACCACGCCGCGGTTGATCCGCTTGATCAATGCTCCGAGTACTTTGCCCGGACCGCATTCGACGAACGTCGACGCACCATGTGAGGCCATTGCCTCGACACAACGCGTCCATTGCACTGGATTGGATAGCTGCGCGATCAAGTTGCGTCGAATCTGATCGGGGTCGCTGCTGATCGTCGCATCGACGTTGTGTACGACGGGCACGGTCGGCGCCGAGACCGCGACCGCTGCTAACGCCTCACCGAACGCCGCGGATACAGGGACCATCAGTGCGCAATGCGACGGCACGCTGACAGCGAGTTTGATGGCGCGCTTCGCCCCTGCTGCGACGCATTGTTCGATCGCCGCATCCACGGCCTGTGTCGATCCCGCGATGACGATCTGACCTGGCGCGTTGATATTCGCGGGGGTCACGACGCCGTCTACCGCCGCGCAACATTGCACAACGTCGGCCTCGTCCAGACCGAGGATTGCGGCCATCGCACCCGTGCCGGACGGGACCGCGTCCTGCATCAATCGACCGCGCAAATGGACGAGTCGGATCGCGTCCGCAAACGCGATGGCGTCGGAAGCCACCAGTGCCGAATACTCGCCGAGACTGTGACCGGCCATGATCGCGGGACGTACACCGTTATGCGCCACCCAGCACCGCCACAACGCGACACTAGCAGCGAGCAACGCCGGCTGTGTGATCTCGGTTCGATTGAGTTCGGCGTCGGGGCCGTTGAGCACAAGATCGCGCAGCTTGATGTGTATCGCGTCTTCCGCCTCTACAAAGCACGCCTGCACGACGGCTTCCCGCTCAAAAAAGTCGCGCAGCATGCCGACTTCCTGGGATCCCTGCCCGGGAAAAACGAAGCCAACCGTCGTCATGTCAGGCAGATTTGCAGGAGAGGATCGTTGACGGCACGCGGGTGCGGCCGTCGATTCACAGATCGAGGACTTTCTTGCCGCGATAGAACCCATCCGCGGTGATGTGATGGCGCCGGTGGGTTTCGCCGCTCGTCGGATCAATCGACAGCGTCGGTGCGCTCAACGCGTCATGCGAGCGTCGCTGGTCACGACGTGCTCGGCTCTTTCTATTCTGCTGTACCGCCATGGCGCAATGCTCCCGTAGTCTTCAATTGCCTCGATTCTTCAATTCCGCAAGCACGCCAAACGGATTCGGCCGCCTTGCCCCCGGCTGATCCGGCTTCGTCCCCGCAGCTACGGGAAAATCCAAGTCCGGTCGATTCGGACAGTCCGCGTATGCCAGGCACACCTGGATCGGCAACGCGAGCAGCAGATCGTCTTCGACAAGGTCCACGATCGCCACATCTTCCTCTTCGAGCACGAATGGCTCCACCTCGTCCGCCAACGCGTCGGCCTGCGCATCGGATGCGACGACGCAAAGATCGATCTGCACATTCAACGCGTGCTGGACCGGCCCAAGGCAGCGCTGGCACTGCAAATCTAGCGTCACCTTCGACGTGCCCTGGACGCGGCAGCGACCCGCGTCATCGTGCGTGAACGCCAAGCTGATCGAAACGCCACCGCCACCGAGCACAAGCGACCCGAGTCGCGGAAACGCGGCTAGCGGGATCTCACCCGTGAACAGCCCACGTTTTCGGGCCAGCTCGTGCGGAGAGACCGCGTCCGTGCGGGCTTGGGTCGACATGGGCGCGCATGATAGGGACGCGATTTTGACGTGTCAAAGCAATTCGATTGCCGGAACCGCTCTAACTATCGAGAATTGCTCGCTTTATTCGGAGTAGCGACGATGCGTCTCGTGCTCGCGTCGGGATCACCTTATCGGCGCGAACTGCTGGAGCGACTTGGCCTCCCGTTCGACGTCGATCCGTCGCATGTCGACGAGACAGCGCGCGAGGACGAGACCGCAACGGCGCTCGTCGCGCGCTTGGCCGAGGCAAAGGCGCGTGTCGTTGGCGGCCGTCACCCGGCGGCGCTCGTCATCGGTTCCGATCAGGTGGCGCTGTTGGGAACTGAGGTTCTCAACAAACCCGGAACCGTGCCTGCTGCCATTGCGCAGTTGCAGGCGCTGCGCGGAAACAGCGCGCGTTTCCTCACCGGACTGTGTCTGTTCAACTCCGCCACAGGGCGCGTGCACATCGCGGTAGAGGAATGCAACGTTACGTTCCGACGCCTCGGCGACGCCGCGATCGCCAGTTATGTTGAACGCGAACGACCACTCGATTGTGCCGGCGCATTCAAAGCGGAAGGTCTCGGGATCGCGCTGCTCGAATCGGTGGAGAGTAACGACGCAACGACGTTGATCGGATTGCCGTTGATCAGGCTCGTGACGATGCTCGCTGACGAGGGCATCGATGTGCTGACGGCCTAGACCCCGCTCAAACGCTTCCATGCGTCGGCAAAATCTTCGGGCAACGGCGCATCGAAACGGCGCAGCTTGCCGCGCAGAGGAAGCGCGACGGAGGTGGCATGCAGGCACAGCCGTGTGATTCCAACGGCACGACTTTGCGCGATCAACGCATCGGGCGCGTACTTCTCATCACCGACAACGGGATGACCGGAGGTCAGGCTGTGCACGCGGATCTGATGCGTACGTCCGGTATGCGGGTGCGCCTTCACCCAGCTCGCGCTCTCGCAGCTTTCAACGATACTGAATTCGGTGCGTGCCGACTTTCCCTCTGCGACAACCCGGACCCGACGTTCGCCGGTGCGCGTCACAAACCGATCGAGATGCGCGCGTACGCTGCGCAATTTCCGGGGCCAGGCACCGTAAACGAGCGCGTCGTAGGTCTTCGCGACCGTCGCGTCGCGAAAGGCTGCGTGCAGTTCGAGCAACGCGGTGCGGTTGCGCGCCACGACGAGACAGCCCGATGTGTCTCGGTCCAGCCGGTGCGCGAGTTCCAGGCCGCGTTCTTCGGGGAACATGGCGCGCAGCGCTTCGATCACGCCATGCCGGATGCCGCTGCCCCCGTGCACCGCGACGCCTGCGGGCTTGTCCAGCACGATGACGGCCGCATCCTGAAAGATGAAGCGGCGCACCAGTTGATCGAGCAACGCACGCGTCGGCATTGTGGGCTCGTTGGCGATCGGTCCGTGCCACGGCGGAATTCGAACGACATCACCCGCCTTGAGCCGATAGTCGGGTCGAATGCGGCCGCCGTTGACGCGCACCTCACCCTTGCGAAGCATTCCGTAGACGCGGCTGCGCGGCACCCCCGGCATTTCCCGCAGCAGAAAGTTGTCCGCGCGCTGCCCGACCGCATCTCCGGCCTCGACGTGACGGACGTCGCGTGCTTGCCCGCTGGTAGAACCCTGCATGACGGAACTGTGCAATTGCTTTCCCTGACGATTGATGTACTTAGCAGGCGCTGCTATATTCCGTCAGCTTTGCCGTCCGCCGCCTTTGGAGTGGCGGAATTCACGCATAGCGACAGGTTTGACGCAGACCGCCCGAGAAACCGAACGGCATTCTGCATCATGCGGAGGCGATTGACATCGATCTGTCCCCCGCGACGACAACGCGCCCGACGTCGACAATCGGTGCGTTGGCGATAGGAAAGAACATCGACTGCGGCGGCATTCATCACCGTCGCATACGTTGCAACAAGAAGGGGCTCCGCGAAAATTCGGAGCGAGTCAGTATCAGCACAGCGATC
>CAYUMA010000371.1:0-6550 GCA_964445675.1 uncultured Pseudomonadales bacterium
CCGGCACGGGTGCGATGGCCGCAATCCTCGGTCTGGACGAGGCCGACGTTGTGCAATGTTGCGCGGCGGTAGACGGCGTGGTGACTCCAGCGAATATCAACGCGCCAGGCCAGATCGTCATCGCGGGATCGACAGCCGCGGTCGATGCAGCCATCGAACGCTGCAACGCAGCCGGTGCGAAGCGCGCCATCAAACTCGCCGTGAGCGTGCCGTCACATTGTTCGCTGATGGTCCCTGCGTCCGCAGCCTTCGGTGAGGCGCTAAGCGCGGTTGCCGTGTCGGCACCGACGGTGCCCGTCGTACAGAACTTCGATGCCACCATCAGCCGCGACCCCGATCAGATTCGGCGCAACTTGATCGCGCAGCTATCGAATCCGGTGCAATGGACGCGTTGCATCGAGGCAATGATCTCTCATGGTGCGTCGACATTCGTGGAATGCGGCCCAGGCAAAGTACTCGGGGCGTTGATCAAGCGGATCAACCGCGGCGTGGTTCCGCTCGCGATCGGTACGGTCGCTGCATTTGACGTCGCGTTGGCAGAGGTCAACGGTGACTGAAGCAGAGCGCAAGACCGCGCTGGTGACGGGGGCGTCTCGTGGCATTGGTCGCGCCATTCTGGAACGGTTAGGCCGCGATGGCGCGTTTGTCGTCGGCACGGCCACGACCGACGCTGGCGCGCAGGCGATTCAGGATGGGTTGCGCACGGCCGGTCTCGACGGCAGGGGTCTCGTCGCGCGAGTCGACGACTCGGATTCGGTCGATACACTCCTCGAACAGCTGAAGGCCGAGGGCATCGCCCCGTCGATTCTGGTGAACAACGCGGGTGTCACGCGCGACAATTTGTTGCTGCGCATGTCGGAGCACGAGTGGAGCGATGTGATGAACACCAATGTTTCGTCCTTATATCGGTTGTGCAAGCCACTGCTGCGCTCGATGACGCGAGCGCGGTGGGGACGCATCGTCAATCTGAGCTCGGTCGTCGGACGCATGGGCAACGCAGGACAAGTGAACTACGCAGCGTCGAAGGCCGCGATCGAAGGATTTACGCGTGCGCTCGCACAGGAAGTCGGCTCGCGCAATATCACGGTCAATGCCGTTGCGCCGGGGTTTGTCGCGACGGACATGACTCAGGCGCTCAACGATGAGCAGAAGGCCGCGATGTTGTCGCGCATTCCTTTGGGACGTATGGGAACTGTCGAAGAGATTGCCGGCGTGGTTGCATTCCTGTCGAGCGATGCAGCCGCGTATATCACGGGCGGAACGATTCACGTCAACGGCGGGCTCTACATGGCGTAGACCGTCTGGTGTTTGCTTGAAGCGGGTATCCTGCATCTATAAACTACGCGCTGCCCTGCTGCAGCGCATACGATCATCCGGGAGAAGACCACAACATGAGCAGTGTCGAAGAACGCGTCAAAAAATTGATCTGTGAGCAGTTAGGCGTCAAGGAAGACGAAGTAAAAGACGAAGCGTCGTTCGTCGAGGATCTCGGAGCCGATTCCCTCGACACGGTGGAGTTGGTGATGGCCCTCGAAGAAGAGTTCGAAACGGAGATACCCGACGAAGAAGCCGAGAAGATCACGACGGTGAAAGACGCGATCGACTACATCCTGGCTCATCAATAGATTCTCTCCTCGCTTGCCCTGTCACAATCATCAAGCCGCATCTGAAGAACCGGTGCGGCTGTGTCCATCGAGCGTCCCACACTGCCTGCCGCCGTCGAGTCGGGGGAACAGCTGAATGAGCAAACGGCGCGTCGTCGTCACCGGCGTGGGCATGTTGACCCCCATCGGCAACACGGCTGCAGAGTCGTGGACGAGCGCGCTTGCCGGCGCGAGCGGCGCTGCTGCAATCGAATCATTCGATACGGTCGACTTCGCGGTTAAGTTCAGCTCGTCCGTGAAGGGATTCGACGCGACGCAGTACATGGAGAAGAAGGAGGCGCGGCGCGTCGACCCGTTTATCCAATACGGCATGGCTGCCGCCGTGCAGGCAATCGAAGACGCGGGAATCGCGCCCAATCCACCTGACGGCGATCGTTACGGCGTCGCGATAGGGTCCGGGATCGGCGGTATCCTGACGATCGAAGACACGCACTCGGTGTTGCTCGAGAGTGGACCGCGTCGGGTGTCACCGTTCTTCGTGCCGGCAAGCGTCATCAACATGATCTCGGGAAACGTCTCGATCCGTTACGGTTTCCGCGGCCCGAATATCGCAATCGTCACGGCGTGCACAACCGGCACCCACAACATCGGCTTCAGCGCACGGATGATCCAATGCGGTGACGCCGACGTGATGGTGGCGGGCGGAGCGGAAATGGCGACGTCACCGGTAACCGTAGCAGCATTTTCGTCAATGAAAGCGCTGTCGACGCGCTACGACAATCCCGCTGCTGCAAGCCGTCCGTGGGACCGCGATCGTGATGGCTTCGTACTCGGCGACGGCGCCGGCGTGCTCGTGCTCGAGGAGTACGAACGCGCGAAAGCACGCGGTGCACAGATCTATTGTGAACTCGTCGGCTTCGGGATGAGCGGCGATGCGCATCACATCACCGCGCCGCCCGACGACGGCGCGGGCGCGGTGGCTGCAATGCGCAATGCGCTCAACGATGCGCAGATGACGCCGGACGCCGTTCAATACATCAACGCGCACGGCACGTCGACGCTGCAAGGTGACCTTGCCGAAACGCGGGCGATCAAAACGCTGTTTGGCGCGGATACACGAGTCGTGGTGAACTCGACGAAGTCGATGATCGGTCATCTGCTGGGTGCGGCAGGTGCGGTCGAAGCGATCTTCACGGCGCTCGCGATCCGGCACCAGCAGTCGCCCCCGACGATCAATCTGGACAACCCCGGCGAGGGATGTGATCTGGATTACGTCCCGAACGTTGCACGCGACCTCGTCATCGATGGCGCGCTGTCCAACTCGTTCGGGTTCGGCGGCACCAACGGCACGCTGATCTTCCGCAAGCTCCACTGACATGCCGCGGGCGATTCGCGCCCTCGTCGATGGTGTCCAGCGACGTGATCGCAATCGACGACCGTGGCCTGCAATGCGGACACGGCATGTTCGAGACGTGTCGCGTCGTCGGCGGGACGATTCCACTGTGGCGCTACCACCGAGATCGTCTCGGTCCGACCGCGCGGGCATGGATATGCTGATTGAGGTTCGGGACATCGGGTTGGCTGAATTGGTCGACGCGGACGAGTGCTTTCTGACGAACGCTGTGATTGGCGTGTGGTCGGTCACGCGCATCATCGGTCTCGCGGGCGCACGGCCGCGAACCGGTAGAATCACAGAGCACATTGGCACGGCGCTGGAGGCGCGTTTTGGGTTCGTTCGTTCGCGCTAGCATCATCACCGCGCTGGCAATGCTGCTCATCGGCGGCGTTGGCTTCGCATATGTGAACCACTGGGCGACGACCCCGCTCGCACTGCGCGAACCGGTCGTCGTCGAACTGGCACCGGGAATGTCGTTCGCTGCCTTTGCGGGTGAACTGCGGGCGCACGGCGTCATCGAGCGCGATTGGTTGTTCACCACCTACGCGCGACTCGAGGGCCGGACGAATCGCATTCAAGCCGGCGAGTATCGAGTCGGGGTCAGCGCGACACCCGCCAGTCTGCTAGCTGACCTCGTGGCCGGCGCAGTTGCGACGTACGAGATTCGTATCGTCGAAGGCGCCACGATCATGCAAGTGCTGCGGCAGCTCGCCGCAACGCCGAAACTGATCGACGACCTCGAGCCGGTTTCCGTCGAGAAGTTGTTGCCCCGCCTGCAGCTGGGCCGAGGTAACGCCGAGGGTCGCTTCTTCCCGGACACGTACAGTCACAAGAAAGGAACTCACATCTCGGAGATCCTCGTGCGCGCGCATGAGCGGATGGCCGACGTGCTCGAGCGCGAGTGGGAGTCACGTGCGCCCGGCTTGCCGTACGCGACGGCAGACGACGCATTGATCATGGCGTCGATCATCGAAAAGGAAACCGGACGGGACGATGAGCGCGGGCGAATCAGCCGCGTGTTCGTCTCGCGCTTGCAACGAGCGATGCGACTGCAGACCGATCCGGCGGTGATTTACGGACTCGGCGACGCGTTCGACGGCAATCTCACGCGCGATCATCTGAATGCGGACACGCCGTACAACACCTATAAGCAGGTCGGCCTGCCGCCGACGCCGATCGCATTGCCCGGGCTCGCCTCGATTGAAGCAGCGATGCATCCGGACGACGGCGACTTCCTCTACTTCGTTGCGCGCGGCGATGGCTCAAGCGAATTCAGCGCGACGCTCGACCAGCACCTCGCGGCGGTGCGGCGCTACCAGCTCAACGGGGAATGATCTGTGACGCGCGGTAAGTTCATTACGTTCGAAGGTACCGAGGGGGTCGGCAAGACGACGAACATGGATTTCGTCGAACAACTGCTGGTTGCTCGCGGCATCAAGCTCATCAGGACACGAGAACCCGGCGGAACTCCGATGGCCGAGCGCGTCCGAGCAATTCTGTTAGACGCCGATTCAGAACCGATCGATCCCGAGGCCGAGCTGCTGCTCGTGTTCGCGGCGCGAGCGCAACATTTGGCGCGCGTGATACGCCCAGCTCTCGGCGTCGGCACGTGGGTGCTGTGCGATCGGTTCACCGACGCGACCTACGCGTATCAAGGCGGCGGGCGCGGATTGTCGAACGAGCGCATCGGCGCCCTCGAAGCGGCAGTGCAGGGCGACCTGCAACCGGACCTGACGATTTATCTCGATTTGCCGGTCGCGACCGGACTCGAACGCATCGAGGCGTCCGATCGTGATCGCTTCGAACGCGAACAGCAGGCGTTCTTCGAGCGCGTGCGCGGTGCGTATCTGCAGCGCGCCAAGGTTCATTCGCGATTTCGCATCGTCGATGCCGGACGGCCGCTGGCCGACGTGCAGATCACCATCGCGGCAGTGATTCGCAGTTTCATCGATGATCTGACATGACCGCGCTCGCGCCTTGGCTGGCACCTGTGTACTCGAAGCTGGACGCGGCGATTGCCGCCGGGCAACTGCCGCACGCACTGGTCATCCATGGTCCCGGCGGTTGCGGCGAACCGTTGCTCGCGCAAGCGCTCGCGCTGCGGTTGATCGAACACGACGCGGCCGATGGCATCGCAGCGGACGCGGTCGCGCATCCGGATCTGCGCTGGATCATTCCGGAGGGCGCCGGTGAGTCGATTGGCATCGATGCGGTACGCGGCGTCGCGGAGTTCATCGTCCGCACGGCGCGAATTGCGCCGCGCAAAGTTGCTGTGTTCACACACGCGGAGTCGATGTCGGTCCAGGCGGCCAACGCGCTGCTGAAGACGTTGGAGGAGCCCCCGCAGGACAGCTTCCTGATTCTGGTGACCGATTCGCTGCGTGACTTGTTGCCGACGATACGCAGCCGCTGCCGATTGATACACGTGCGCCCGCCGACACCGGCGATCGCGCTCGAATGGGTGCGCGACCGGCAGCCGGCGGTCGATCCCGCGCGCGTTGCGGCGCTGTGCTTTGAGTTTGGCGATGCGGCGTATCGGGTGCTCGCCGCGATCGAGGCGGATGTGCAAACGATTGCCCACGAGTTGAGTCAAGTTGCGCTCGGCAAGCTCAATCCGCTGTCACTCGCGGAGCTGTGGAGCAAAGACGCCGCCAGCGTGCTCGATCGTTGGCTGCGCTACATGCCCCGGATGCTGTGGTTGCGGCGGACTGCGTCGGCACCTGCCGTTGACCCAGTCGTCAGCGCGCTCGTTGCCGCATTGTCAGCCGCGAGCGAAGACCAACTGGTCTCGATGTGGCACCAACTGACGCGCGACCGACAGCTGGTGCGCGGGACGACGAATCCGAATCCGCGCCTGTTGTTGGAATCTCGTTTGTTGGCATGGCGTGATCTCGCAACCACATGAGAGCGGGCGCATGTCTGTGAAAAATTGATCCGGTATTCGCGCTCGCGAGCCGTGTGATGGCTGTCACGGCGCACGTAATTGACAAGCCAGACTGAGAACATGATCATCCGCGCCCCACCGTCCCGGTGTACATTGATCCGGCATGAGCCGGACTGACGCAGTAATGGAACCTAGACGCGGTACTCGAAATGGAATTCTGTCGTTGGCTATCAAGGACAAGGCCGTCCTGTATGCCGCGTACATGCCGTTCGTCCGCAACGGCGGATTGTTCATCCCGACGAAAAAGGAATACGAGCTCGGCGATGAAGTGTTCATGTTGCTGAACCTGATGGACGAAGCCGAACGTATCCCGGTCGCCGGTAAAGTCGTCTGGATGACGCCGAAAGGCGCGCAAGGCAACCGGGCTGCCGGAATCGGAGTTCAGTTCAACGATCAGGACGACGTCGCCCGCAGCAAGATCGAGACCTATCTCGCCGGCGCACTGCAATCCGACCGCCACACGCACACAATGTAGGCGTGCTGGTCGATTCTCACTGCCATCTGAACTATCTGCAGGACTGCGATGCCAAGCTGGCATCGGCGCGTGCTGCCGGCGTGCAGGGCTTTTTGTGCATCGGCACCGAGCAGCAGACCCATGCGGACGTA
>CAYUMA010000372.1:0-6892 GCA_964445675.1 uncultured Pseudomonadales bacterium
GGCGGCGAAGACTGGGAATTCTGGATCGATGCGCTGCAGACCGCGGGCGTCCTCGCGCCGGGGTTCGCAACGATCTCGTACACCTACATCGGCACGGAACTCACGTGGCCGATCTACTGGCACGCGACGCTGGGTAAGGCGAAAGAGGATCTGGATCGGGCTGCTCGCGCCATCACACAGCGGTTGGCATCGTTGCGCGGCGATGCGCGCGTGGCGGTATTGAAGTTCATCGTCAGTCAGGCGAGTTCGGCGATACCCGTCGTGCCGTTGTACGGCTCGTTGTTATTGCGCGTCATGAAGGATGCCGGTGTGCACGAGAACGCGATTGAGCACATCGACCGGCTGTTTCGTACGCAACTATTCACAAATGGCGCCGGAGACGGCGCCACAAACGTAATGCGGCTCGACGATGCGCAGCGGATCCGCATGGACGACATCGAACTGACCGATGCGATCCAAGGCGAAGTGAAGCGGCGTTGGCCGATCGTTGCCACCGACAATCTGGCGAACCTCGCCGACCTCGACGGATTTCGCGCGGATTTCCTGAAGATCTTCGGTTTCGGCTGCGCCGGTGTCGACTACGACGAGGATCTGGATCCCGGTCTCGCTGCGCTTTAGGCGAATTGTAGGCGCGCTCGCACAGCACCGTCCGCGCGGCGCCGCTGGGCGCGAGCTGCCGGATCGGACAACCTCGGCGGATGCCGCACAAAGCCATTCTCCGTCAGCGTATCCAACAATTTCGTCTGGGTGCGTATGCGTGGCTGACGGTGCTGCTGCTCGTACTTGCGGCACGGGCCGAGCCGGCAGCCCTCGTTCGTATCAGCCTGATCGGGCCGTTGCTGATCCCGGCGGTACTGTGGCTCGCACGGCGAGCGCTGCGCGAGTTCGCGCAGGACGTCGAGAACTTCGTAACGCCAGCACTGGTCGGTGTGCTCGGCCTGCCGATGTTGCCAACTGCCGCAGCTTTCGGGGCGCTGCTGACGGGGACCGTGGCCCAGTTCGGCTGGCGTTGCCTGCCGCGCGGCGCGGCGCTGGTGGCGCTCGGCTGGTGCGCGGGCAATCTGCTCGCGCCCGGGATCCAATACGAGACGAGCAGCATCGCCGACGCTCTTTGCCTTGCGTTCATGCTGCTGTATACGACGCCCCTCTGTGCACTCGGCTATGAAGAGACGATGCGGATGCACCGGATGCGCGAGCATTTACGCGCCGTGTCCGGTGAGCTCGCGCAGCAGCGCGACACACTGTCGCGCTATGTCGCCGCACCCGTGGTCGCCCGGCTCGATGGACAACGCAGCGTCGCGCTGGCGCCTGAGCGTCGCTGGCTGACGGTCGCGTTTGTCGACATCACCGACTTCACGGCGCTGACCGAGCGACTCGAACCGGAAGATCTGACGAACCTCCTCGGCGCGTTCTTCGCGGCGCTGTCGCAGCTGTCGTGCCGCTACGGCGGCAATGTGCATAAATTCCTCGGCGACGGCGCGCTGATCAGCTTTGGTGAGGCGCGCAGTCTCGGACGGCGCGGCGATGCGCAGGCGTGTGTCGCGATGCTCGGGCAGCTCGCCGGATTGGTCGAAACGCTGAACACGGCGGCGCGATTGCACGCAATCCCGGCGCAACTTGCGCTGCGCGCGGGCGTCGCGTCCGGCCATTGTTCCGTCGGTGATTTCAGCGCCGGGCAGCGCATCGAGTACACGATGATCGGTAACGCGGTGAACCTCGCCAGCCGACTAGAGGCGTTGGCGGCGGCGGGTGAAACCTGGGCGTCGCAGGCGACGCGCGACTTGGTCGGCGTGCATCGATTCGATGCGCTGGGAATGTTCACTGTGAAAGGCGTCGCGCTGCCGGTGCCGGCATTTCGTCTGCGTGTGACGTGGGTTGCACCGGACGGCGCAACGAGTTGACGCGGGAGGAGCCGCTATCTAAGGTGCGGCGTTCTTCACAAGAACGCAGGGCGATGCCGACCAATACCCGCACCGATTCCCGCAAAGAGAGCGTCTTTTTGCGAGCGTGCCGCGGCGAAAGCGTGCCGTATACGCCGATCTGGCTGAATCGGCAGGCGGGGCGCTACATGCGCGAGTACCACGCCGTCAAAGGCACGACGTCGAGCCTCGATTTTTTCAAGACGCCGGACCTCGCGGCGCGCGTCACGCTCGATGCGCAGCGCATTCTCGGTGTCGACGCGGCGATCATGTTTGCGGATCTGCTGCCGGTGCTCGAACCCATGGGGATGCAGCTCGCGTACAAAGCGGGCGAGGGGCCGGTGTTCGCCAATCCCCTTCGCAGTGCCGACGATGTCGCCCGGTTGACTGTCGTTCCGGCCGCAGAGGGCACGCCGTATATCGCGCAGACCGTGCGGCAGATCCTGGACGACCTGCCGGCGTCTGCCGCGTTGATCGGTTTCGCCGGCGCGCCGTTTACGCTCGCGTCGTACGCGATCGAGGGGCGCGGCTCGCGCAACTATGTCTGGGTCAAGAAGATGATGTACAGCGCCCCGCAATTATGGGATGCGCTGATGACGAAGCTGGTAGACACGGTTGCCGACTATGTCGCCTTGCAGATCGACGCCGGGGTCGACGCCGTGCAGCTGTTCGATTCGTGGATCGGCTGTCTGTCGGTCGCCGACTATCGGAACTACGTAGCGCCGTACAGCGCAGCGCTGATCAAGCGCATTGGGGGGCGGGTGCCGATCATTTATTTCGGTACCGGCAATTCGCATCTTGTCGACGACATGTACGCAGCCGGACCCGACGTGATGGCGCTCGACTGGCGTACGCCGCTGAAGGAGACGTGGGACCGCTTGGGCTGCACGTCGGTGCAAGGCAATCTCGATCCGATCGTGTTGTGCGCGGATCGTGCCGCGGTCGCGTCGCAGACGCAGGCGATCCTCGATGAAGTGGCCGGCCGCCGCGGTCACATCTTCAACCTCGGCCACGGCATCATCCCGGAGACGCCGGTCGACAACGTCAAGTATCTCGTGGACCTCGTGCACGAACGATCGTCGAGACCGTAACAATGGCGCCGCCGCGCTGGCTGATTCTGCTCGGATTCTGGTTGCCGTTCGCCGTCGCCACCTATGCGGCATTCGCGCCGGAGGGCATGCCGATGCCGTTTCGCGTCAGCGACATCGTGTTGCACGCCGGCGCGTTTACGTATCTGACGGCGGCGCTCTGGTTCGCGCACCACTCGACCAACAACGGTTGGAAACCCGCGGCCTGGATGTTCGGCTACGGCGTCGCAATCGAACTGATTCAGTCGTTCGAGCCGACGCGCACGGCGGAGTTCAAGGATCTGCTGGTCGACGTGATTGGAATTGCGTTGGGCGTCCTGCTCTATCGATGGGTTGTGACCCGCGTCTTCGCTCCGGCGTTCGAACCAAATGTACCGAAGCCTGGATCCTGACAAGACCGAAGCGACGCTGACCGCGTTGCTGACGCGCATTTACGAGCGCTTTCCGGGCTCGAATCTGGGTCGTGTGTGCGAAGAGCTGCTGGTGCTGGCGCGCATCAGCAAAGGCCGCGCAATCGAGATTGCGCGGCCGTATTACGGACTGCGCATCACCGGTGCGGTCATCATCGTCGCGAGCATTGGCGCGCTCCTCTACTCGGTGTCGATGCTCGATCTGTCACTGCGCGGCTTGAATGTCGGCGAGTTGATGCAGGCGACAGAAGCGGCGCTCAATAATCTGGTCTTCATCGGCGCCGCGGTTTTTTTCGTCATCACATTCGAAGCGCGGCTGAAACGCGGCCGCATCCTCGAAGCGCTGAACGAGCTGCGCTCGATCGCGCACGTGATCGACATGCACCAATTGACGAAGGACCCGGTGCTGCACGGCGTCGCGACGGTGTCGACGCCGTCGTCGCCGGCGAACGAGCTGAGCGAATTCGAACTCGCGCGTTATCTCGACTATTGCAGCGAGATGCTGTCGCTGACGGGCAAGGTCGCGGCGTTGTACGCGCAGAGTTCGAGCGACGGCGCTGTGATTTCGGCAGTCAACGAACTCGAAGTGTTGACGACCGGACTGTCCGCGAAGATCTGGAACAAGATCTCCGCGATCCACGCGGCTCATCCGATCGATTAAGCGACTTCTTCTTTGTGGCAGCGATCTCCCGATCGCGATCTGGAGATCGCTCCTACAAAAGACGTATTCACGGCGTCGCGTCGAGATCCGTCACCGCCCCGAGGCTCGCCGAGCTGACGAGCTTGGCGTATTTCGCGAGCGCGCCGCGGTCGGCATACGGCGGCGGTGCGCGCCAACGGGCGCGTCGGGCCGCAAGTACCGCGTCCGACACCTCGAGCGTGACCTCGCGTTTTTTCGCATCGACCGTGATGCGGTCGCCGTCCTCGACCAACGCGATCGGTCCGCCCAGATAGGCTTCCGGCGTGACGTGCCCGATCACGAACCCGTGCGAGCCACCGGAGAATCGCCCGTCCGTGATCATCGCGACGTCCTTCGCGAGACCGCGTCCCGCAATCGCGCTGGTCGGTGACAACATTTCGCGCATGCCGGGACCGCCTTTCGGTCCTTCGTAGCGGATCACGACCACGTCACCCTTGCGCACCGTGCCGTCGATGATCGCCTGCATGCCGGCTTCTTCGCCGTGAAACGTCCGCGCGGTGCCCGAGAACTTGAGACCCTCGTTGCCGGTGATCTTGGCGACCGAGCCCTCCGGCGCGAGGTTGCCGTACAGCACCACGAGATGACTGTCGGGTTTGATCGGATTCGACAGCGGCCGGACGACTTCCTGACCAGCGGGATAAGGCGCGACGTGCGCGAGGTTTTCGCGCAGCGTCTTGCCGGTGACGGTGAGGCAGTCGCCGTGCAGCAATTTTGCGTCGAGCAACGTCTTCATCAACGGCCGGATGCCGCCGATCGCGATCAACTCCGACATCGAGAAACGGCCGGCCGGCCGCATGTCCGCAAGCACCGGTACCCGTTTCCCGATGCGCGTGAAGTCGTCGAGCGTCAGCGGAATGCGCGCCGCGTGCGCGATCGCGAGCAGGTGCAGCACCGCGTTCGTCGAACCTTCGAGCGCGATCACGGTGGTGATCGCGTTCTCGAACGCCTCGCGCGACAGGATGTCCGACGGTTTGATACCCCGCTCGAGCAGGTTCACGACGGCGGCGCCGGCTTCGTACGAATCGCGCCGTTTGTGGTCGGACACCGCTTCCTGCGCCGAACTGTCCGGCAGCGACAGGCCGAGCGCCTCGATCGCGGATGCCATCGTATTGGCGGTGTACATACCGCCGCACGAGCCGGGGCCGGGGATCGCGGTCTCCTCGACTTCCTTCAGCTGCGCGTCGGTGATTTTGTTCGCGGAACGCGCGCCGACTGCCTCGAATACCGAGATCACGTCGCGGCGATCTTTGCCGGTCTTGATCGAGCCGCCGTAGACGAACACGCTCGGTCGATCCATCCGCGCCATCGCGATTGCGCAGCCCGGCATGTTTTTGTCGCAGCCGCCGATCGCGACGTACCCATCGAAGCCCTCCGCGCCAACGACCGTCTCGATCGAATCGGCGATCACTTCGCGCGACACCAGCGAATAACGCATCCCCGGCGAACCCATCGAGATGCCGTCGGCGACGGTGATGGTGTGGAAGATCACCGCCTTGCCGCCGGCCTCGTCCGCGCCCATCGCGGCTGCATCTGCGAGGCCGTTGATGTGCATGTTGCACGGCGTCAGCATGCTGCCGGTCGACGCGATGCCGACTTGCGGCTTCGTGAAGTCGGCATCGGTGAAACCGACCGCGCGCAACATCGCGCGCGCCGGCGTGTTGATCAGGCCGTCGACGACACCCGACGAATAGCGACGTTTGTTAGTGGCCATCGATACCTCTTACGCGTTTTTCTACGCGGTCTTCTGCAGCGACTTCGCCATCACGGCGGAGTTGCGCTGATAGTTGTACATCGCTTTGCGCGGCGCGGGCAGCTCGTCGACGGTAACGTCGGAAAAACCCTGTTCCTTGAACCAGTCGCGCGTCTGCGTCGTCAGCAAAAAGAGCTGCTCGAGTCCCAGCCGGCGTGCCTCCGCTTCAATCTTGCGCACCAGCGCGGCGCCGTGCGCACCGGTGTCGAGGCGGTAACTCGGGTGAATCGCGAGGCACGCAAGCTCGCCGGCGCCAGCCTCTTCGAATGGATACAGCGCACAGCAGCCCATGATGTTGCCGTCGAGTTCGGCAACGAAGAATCGATCGATCTCGCGTTCGAGGCGATCACGCGGGCGGCGCACGAGCACGCCGGCTTTTTCGAGCGGTCGGATCAGCTCGACGATACCGGCGACATCCTCGGCGGTCGCCCGGCGAATGTGTTGAAAACCGTCTTCGCTGATCTGGGTGCCGCAGCCGATTGCGGTGAACAACTCGCGCAGCAGAGCGCCATCGTCGGGATAACCGATCAGGTGGCCGCGCGGAACTCCGGCGCGACAGGCGCGCAACAATTCCCGCAACCGCAGTCGGGTGGCCGGTTCGAACGTCGCGGACTCGAGCAGCGCATCGAGCTCGCTCGGGGACAGATCGGAGCGCGGCTTGCCGTCAGCGCCGACGACGGCGGACACGGTGTCGAACGCGATCAGTTTGTCGGCGCCTAGCGCAATGGCGACATCGGCGGCGAGTTCTTCGCTCGACAGATTGAACGCCTCGCCCGACGGCGAATACCCGAGCGGCGATATCAGCACGATGCAGCGCTCGTTCAGCATCTGGTGGATACGTTCGCTGTGGATCCGCCGCGCGCGACCGGTGAACAGATAGTCGACGCCGTCGACGACGCCGAACGGCCGCGCGGTGACGAGATTGCCGGACAGCACGTGGATTTTGGTGTTGTGCAGCGGCGTGTTCGGCAGCCCCATCGAGAACAGTCCTTCGATGCGCACGCGCACACGCGCGACGGCGGATT
>CAYUMA010000373.1:0-4072 GCA_964445675.1 uncultured Pseudomonadales bacterium
GTCGGTCGATGCGATCCCGCCCGCGCAATGGCTGGAGGCACGACGGCTACAGCTCCAGGACCGTATGCGCCGCCGGCGTTCGCGGATCGGGGCATCGCGCCTAGGCCGGAGGTAGCGGCGGACGTTCGGTTCGCCTCCACCGCGACAACCCTCCGGCGTAACACGCCTCCACCTCCCCAAACTCTGTACAATTCGCTCCGCGTAGCGCCCCGCGGCCACGCTGCATCATTCCAACAATTTAACGAAGGGGACGCAGGTGCCGACGTCGCCCGAATTCTGGTCAATTGCCGTCTATGTCGCAGCCGTGCTTGCGCTGTGCGGGATCATGCTGGGCCTGTCGGCCATGCTCGGCGGCAAGAGCGGCGCACGCGCGCGCAACGAGCCGTTCGAGTCAGGCGTGGTGTCGGCGTCACCGGAACGGTTGCGCCTGTCCGCCAAGTTTTATCTCGTCGCGGTATTTTTCGTGATCTTCGACGTCGAAGCGTTGTTCGTGTACGCATGGGCGATCTCGGTGCGAGAGGCCGGGTGGTACGGCTTCGCTGAAGCCACCCTGTTCATCACTGTGCTCGTAGTCACCCTCTTCTACCTCGCCCGCATCGGCGCGCTGAACTGGGCGCCGCAGGCGCGAGAGCGCAGTCAAGTCGCACATCAGCACGACCCGAGCACCGCACACGCAGCCGGCCCGATCACACCCGAGAGCGGCACATGAAATACACGTTCACGCGCATCGAGCCGAATCGCCCCACCGGTGTGTCGCCGCTGACACACGACTACACACAGCCCCCGTCGGCCGAGGTGTTCACCGAAGAGCAGGTGCGCCGCAACGTGTTCACCGCGAAGCTCTCGGACCTCGTCAACTGGGGCCGCAAGCACTCGATCTACCCGTTCAACTTCGGCCTGTCATGCTGTTACGTGGAAATGGTGACCACGTGGACGTCGACGCACGACATCGCGCGCTTCGGCGCCGAAGTCATCCGCGCGTCACCGCGGCAAGCGGACCTGATGGTCATCGCCGGTACCTGCTTCATCAAGATGGCCCCGGTCGTGCAGCGCTTGTACGAACAGCTGCTCGAACCGAAGTGGGTGATCTCGATGGGTGCCTGCGCGAATTCCGGCGGCATGTACGACATCTACTCGGTCGTGCAGGGCGTCGACAAATTTCTGCCCGTCGATCTGTACATTCCGGGCTGTCCGCCGCGACCTGAAGCGTTTCTGCAGGGCTTGATGCTGTTGCAGGACGCGATCGGCAAAGAGCAGCGGCCGCTGTCGTGGATGGTCGGGGACCAGGGCATCTACAAGCCCAACATGCCGGTGCAGCGCGACATTCACCTGGCAGAACGTCAAGCACAGACCACGTTGCGCAGCCCGGATGTCCTGTGAGCGCGGTCGCCGCACACGCCGTGCCGAATCGGCCGGAGATCGTCCGCGATCTCATCACACGGTTTCCTGACGGCCACTTCGTCGCGCAAACCACTGCGGACGCGATGCCGACATGCTGGGTGCCGGCCGACCGGCTGCACGACGCGTTGCGGTACCTGAAGCACGAGATCGCCCGCCCTTACCGGATGCTGTTCGACCTGACTGCGATCGATGAACGGCTGCGCAAACACCGCGAAGGATTGCCGGCGGCGGATTTCACGGTTGTCTATCAACTGCTGTCGCTCGAACGCAACGCGGACGTGCGCATCAAAGTGGCGCTGCGCGGCGAATATCCGTCGCTTCGGAGCATCGTCCCGCTCTTCGTCAATGCGAACTGGTACGAGCGCGAAGTGTGGGACCTGTTCGGCATCACGTTCGAAGGGCATCCACGACTGCGGCGGATCCTGCTGCCGTCGACGTGGCAGGGGCACCCGCTGCGCAAGGAATATTCGGCGCGGGCGACCGAATTCGATCCGTATCAGCTCGACGCGCTGCGGCAGGATCAGGAACAGGAGGCGCTGCGCTTCCAGCCGGAAGAATGGGGCCTGCGCCGCTCGACCGAGGACGTCGACTACATGTTCCTGAACCTCGGTCCCAATCATCCGTCGGCGCACGGTGCGTTTCGCATCGTGCTGCAACTCGACGGCGAAGAGATCGTCGACTGCGTGCCGGACATCGGCTACCACCATCGCGGCGCCGAAAAAATGGGCGAGCGCCAGTCGTGGCACAGCTACATTCCGTACACCGATCGCGTCGACTATCTGGGCGGCGTGATGAACAACCTCCCCTACGTGCTCGCGCTCGAAAAGCTCGCGGGCATCGAAGTCCCCGACCGGGTGAAGACCGTCCGCGTGATGCTGTGCGAATTCTTTCGCATCCTGTCGCACCTGCTCTACTACGGCACGTTCTGCCAGGACGTCGGCGCAATGAGTCCGGTGTTTTATATGTTCGTCGACCGCCAGAAAGGCTACGACGTCATCGAAGCCATCACCGGTTTTCGGATGCACCCGGCCTGGTTTCGTATCGGCGGGCTCGCGCACGACCTGCCCATTGGCTGGGAAAAGAAAGTACGCGAGTTCATCGATTGGCTGCCGAAACGGCTCGACGACTATCGCAAATCGATCCTCACCAACGCGATTCTGGTGGCGCGGTCACGCGGCGTCGCGCCGTACACAACCGATGACGCGCTCGACTGGGGCGTCACCGGCGCCGGCTTACGCGCGACCGGCTGCAACTTCGACCTGCGCAAAGCGCGGCCGTACTCCGGCTACGACAACTTCGACTTCGAGGTGCCGACCGGCTCGCGCGGCGACGTCTACGATCGCACGCTGGTGCGCGAGCAGGAGATCCGCGAATCGCTGCGCATCGTTGAACAGTGCCTGAACAACATGCCCGCGGGACCGTACAAGGCCGATCACCCGTTGACATGCCCGCCACCGAAGGAGCGCACGCTGAAGGATATCGACACGCTGATCACGCATTTCCTGGGCGTGTCGTGGGGACCGGTGATGCCCGCCGGCGAAACGTCGCAGATGATCGAGGCAACGAAAGGACTCACCAACTATTACCTGACGAGCGACGGCAGCACGATGAGCTACCGGACGCGCATCCGCACGCCGAGTTTTGCTCATTTACAGCAGATCCCGAGCGTGATCCGCGGGCAAATGGTGCCGGACCTCGTCGCGTACATCGCATCGATCGACTTCGTGATGTCGGACGTCGACCGATGACCGAACGCGCATCCAGCATGATGAGTGCGATCGCACCGGCGCCGTTCGAATTGAGCGAATCGGAACGCGCGGAGATTCAGCACGAGATCAGCCATTACCCGGATCCGCGCGCGGCCAGCATCGAGGCGCTCAAGGTCGTGCAGCGCCATCGCGGCTGGGTCGAAGACGGCGCCATCGGCGCCATCGCCAAGGTGATCGGAATTCCGGCGGCCGATCTCGAAGGCGTTGCGACGTTTTACAATCTGATATTCCGCCACCCGGTCGGGCGTCACGTGATCAAGGTCTGCGACAGCATCGCGTGCCACCTGACCGGCTACGACGAACTGCACGCCGCACTCGTCGACGCGCTGCACATCCGCTACGGCGAGACGACGCCGGACTTACGCTTCACGCTGCTGCCGATCTGTTGCCTCGGGGCATGCGACCGCGGCGCGTGTCTGATGATCGATGACGATCTGCACGGGCCAATCGAGCCTTCGCGGGTTGCACAGTTGCTGGAGCGCTATCTATGAGAGCGCAGCGATGAGCCTGCGCAGCGCCGCGGACCCCAACTACGCGCGCCCGTTGACGCGGCTCATAGACCGCACCGCTGGTCCGCTCGACCTCGCAGGCTACGAGGCCGAGAACGGTTACGCGGCATTTCGGCGCGCGCTCAAAGATCTGACGCCCGCGGCGGTGCAGGCACTCGTCGACGGATCGAACTTGCGCGGCCGCGGCGGCGCCGGCTTTCCGACCGGCGTGAAATGGAGCCTGGTGCCGATGCGGCCGGACACCGGTACGAAATACCTTGTCTGTAATGCGGATGAGATGGAACCCGGCACATTCAAGGATCGCCTGTTGATGGAGCAGGCCCCGCACCAGCTCGTAGAAGCGATGTTGATCGGCGGCTACGCAATCCAGGCGACCGCCGGCTACATCTTTTT
>CAYUMA010000374.1:0-4576 GCA_964445675.1 uncultured Pseudomonadales bacterium
GATGTTGGTGGCGACGAAGCCGGGACACAACACCGACGCGCCGATCTTGGCACCGCGCGCCTGCAGGTCGCGATGCAGCGTTTCGGTCAACGACACCACACCGTGCTTGCTGACGCCGTACGTGCCGCCGCCGGGCATCAACCCCGCGAGCGACGCTGTGTTGACGATGTGGCCTTCCTCGCCGTGTTCGAGCATGTGCGGCACGAAGGCCTGAATGCCGTACAACACACGCCAGAAGTTCACGCCCATCACCCATTGCCAGTCGCGGTCCGAGACTTCCCAGATCGGTTTCAAGCCGCTCGCCATCGCCGCAACGCCGGCGTTGTTACACAGGATGTGCACCTTGCCGAACTCGGCGATCGCGCGCTCCGCGAGCGCGTTCACCGACTCGCGCAGCATCGTGTTCGCGACGACGCCGATCACACGGTGCTGCCGCTGCTCGAGTTCCGCAACGGCGCGATCGAGCGCGTCCTTTTCGATGTCGGCGAGCACGACCTGCATGCGCGCCTGCGCGAATCGCTCGGCGAGCGCGCGGCCGATACCGCTGGCAGCGCCGGTGACAACGGCCGTTTTTCCTTCGAATTGCTTCATCTGTGCTTTCCGCTTCGGTACGGCACCGGATGGTACGAGACAGTCACCCGCTTGATCCACCACAGCCGTTGAGTTTGCAAAAGTTACCGTGCTTCCGCCAGTATCGCGCCTTCGTTGCAGGTGACACTCGCAGCTGCACCTCAGGAGGAAAATGATGCGCATCGTATTCAAATCGCGTGTGCTGAGCGGTGCAGTCGCGGTCGCCGCGCTATGCGTGTTGAGCACACCTCACGGCGCAAGCGCAGACGCCGCGGCGCAGGGTCCGTTCGCTGCGGTGAAGGCCGCAGCGCAACGCAACCAGGCGCAGATGCAGCACTACTCGTGGATCTCTACAACCCAGGTCAGCTACGACGGTAAGGTGAAGAGCACCAAGGTCGAATCGGTGTCGTACGGCCCCGACGGTCAGCAGCAGAAGAACCTCGTCTCGAACACGGACGCGCCGAAGCCACCCGGGTTGCGCGGCGCGGTCGCGCAACGTAAAGGCGACGAGATGAAGACCGAACTGGAGAGCGCCGTCGCGCTGATTCACAGCTACGTGCCGCCGAATCCGCAACAGCTGCAGGCCGCGGTCGCGGCGGGCGGCATGACGCTCTCGCCGGCGCCGCCCGGTGTCGCAACGCTCGTGTTTGCGAACTACCAGTTGCCGGGCGACGCAATGACGCTCACGTTCGCGATCGAGCCCAAATTGATCCAGACGGTCAACGTCGCCACGTGGCTCGACAGCCCGTCGAAACCGGTGACCCTCACCGTGCAATTCGAGTCGCTGCCCGACGGCACGAACGTCCCCTCGACGACCACGCTGACGCTGCCGTCGTCGAAGCTCGACGTCACCGTCACCAACGACAACTATCAGAAACTGGCGATGTAGGTCGGGCGCGAACTCAGCCGTCGCGATAGGTCGCAATCGCGCCCGGCTGCCGGAGCATCTTGTCGACCTCGCCGGCATGCAGTTCCTCGGCGCTGATCATCTTTCGCGCGTATTCCTCGAGCATCACCGAGCGATCCTGCACAAGCGCCAGCAACTCTTTGTACGCAGCGAGTGCTTCCGCTTCGCTCTGCAGCGACTCCTTCAGGATCGCGCCGACGTCGTGATGATGGCTCTCGAGCAACGCCCCGATCGCCAGTGACGGGTGCGCGCCGAGGTGGGTCACCATCTCGCCTGCCTCCTGCGCGTGCTGCAACGCTTCGTCGGCCTGTGCGCGCAACCATGAGACGATCGGGATCCGGTTGTAGCCGAACACCAGCAACGAGTAGTGCGTGTATCGGACCACGCCGGCCAGTTCCATCTCGAGAATCTTGTTGAGGATCGCCACGGTCGCTTGTTTGTCGATCGCTCGTTTGTCGCTACTGCTCATCGCTGACTCCAGTCGCCGGGGAGGAATGCATGATGCGCCTGTCCGGTCGCTCTGGTACAAGGTTCTGATTCGAAACGCACGCAGGAGACACCGGTGGCCGCCCCACTCGACGACATCACCGTCATCACCATCGAAAGCTGGATGGCGACACCCAGCGCCAGCGCAATCCTCGCGGACCTCGGCGCCGACGTGATCAAGATCGAGCCGCTGACGGGCGATCCGATGCGCGGACTCAGTCGTCCCGCGAAGATCGAAGGCCCACTCAAAGGCTACGACTTTCAGTTCGACGTCGACAATCGCGGCAAGCGATCGATCGCGGTTGCGCTCGACACCGATGACGGCGCCGATCTCGTCAGGCGCCTCATCGAGCGTGCCGACATCTTCATGTGCAATCTGCTGACGCACCGGCAAGCGCGCTTCGGACTCGATCCGCAAAGTCTGCTCGCGATCAATCCGAAGCTCGTGCACGCGACGCTGACCGGGTACGGGACCACCGGCCCGGAAGCGAATCGCCCCGGCTACGACGTCACCGCGTTTTTCGGTCGTTCCGGGCTGTACGACGCGAGCCGCGAAGGCGACGACGGTGTCGTGCCGATGGCGCGGCCGGCACAAGGCGACCACACGACCGGGCTTGCGCTGGTCGGCGGCATTCTTGCGGCGCTACGCCTGGCCGAGCGCACCGGCACCGGTCAGGTCGTCGAGACATCGCTGTTCGAAACTGCGGTGTGGACCCAGGCGAGCGACTACGCGGTCACCGCGGTTGATCGCGCGCCGGTCCGGCGTCGCGCGCGGCATCAGCTGTTGGCGCCGACGGCAAACCGCTATCCGTGCGGCGACGGCAAATGGGTGGTGTTCAACATGCCCGAGGAATCGGCCTGGCCACGGCTGTGTCGCGTGATCGATCGCGAGCAATGGCTGAACGACGCGCGCTTCGTCGACGCACGCAGCCGGTATCAGAACATGGCGGCGCTCGTCGAGGGCATCGATGCCGCGCTCGCCGTGCGCGGCCGTGACGAATGGGGCGTGATATTCGATGCCACGGGCCTGATCTGGGGACCCGTGCTCGCACTGCACGAAGTCGCCGCGGATCCGCACGCCGCCGCGATCGGTTTGTTCCCGGAGATCGCGCATGCGCAGCGCGGCACTTACCGGACCGTCAACGCACCGATGCGTTTTCACACCGCCGACGTCGGCCCGCGTGCGCCGGCGCCGCTCCTCGGTGAGCATTCACGCACCGTCGCAAAATCCCTGGGCCTGTCCAACGCGCAGATCGACGCGCTGATCGAACAGAAGGTGCTCGGGGCTTAATCGAACTGCACGTCATCACGCCGCGTTCCGGACGTTCTGCGACGGAGGGGCCCCTTCTCGCGACGGTGGAACACGAAGTGCCAGGCGTTGCGGTCGTTGCGGATGGTGCCACGCACTCCGCTGGCAAAGGTACCGTCACCACCATCCGCAACGACTGGCACTGCGCCTAGAAACGCAACTCCTGGCGCCATCCCTTTCCCGTTCTGCACGTTTTGCAACGCCTGGCACTGTCTGCACGTTCTGCAACGCCTGGCACCATCTGCCCGTTCTGCAACGCCTGGCACCGTCACGGGTGATCGACGTCGACGCTACTCGGCGTCCGCTCCGGCGCGGCCTTCATCGTCGCGCCGCCCATGTGCATCACGCGCGCGCTGGGGCCTTGCGGCGGAAACGGCATCAACGTGGGTCCGCTGCCGACGCCGCTGACCTGCACCGCCACGACAGCGCCATCGCGCAGCACTTCGACCGCGACTTCCCCGGTGTGGTCCGCAAAGGCGTTCAGGCACTCGGCTGACGATGCGGTCGGTTGACCGGCGACGGTCTGCAGCGGGGTTTTGCAACGTGTGCGCGCGTTCGATCACGTCGATGAACGTGTCCTGCGTGACCTCCTTCGCGAGTTGTGCGTCGGCGAGCACACGCAGTGCGAGTGTATAAACCACGTCCGCGAGCGCCCGACAAATATCTGCGGCGGCGGCCCGATCGCCGCGCTGCAACGCAGCGACCGTGGCTACTTCGATGTGAATGCGCGTGAAGTGCGACATGGCAACCCTTGCGACCCACTCTATAGATGCACCGGCGCGGCAAAACGTCGCACGTTCATCGGCAACCCCAAAGTGTCCGGCTGATGGGAAGCGCGAAATGCTGCGCCGGTCTCGCTGATGACCGCCAGTGCCGTGGTCACTTCGGTGCCGGCGGTGCGCGCGAGGTCGACGCCGCACCTCAAGAACAGTTGCGAAGTCGACGCGCGGATCTGCGGTCAGTGCTTTCCTGGGTTTGATCTTTCGGGTTTGGCGCGGACGGGCGCGATGGTTGCTGCTCTCGCAATCAGGAACTGCGACTCACGATCGCGGCGGTGCTGATCAGCTCCTCCAGCAGCCTCAACGCCACCTTGCCCGAGACCGCGAACGGGTCGAGCCGAGGCCTCTCGGAGTACTTCAGCACCGTGCTCATGTTGATCCGACCCAGATCCACTCGGCCCATCCGCCACCCGGCGAAACGGCGCTCGTCGATCTGCGCGTAGTCGAGCAGCGTTAAGTCGCGATGCCGTGGGTCGCGCAGCAGGTTGTTGTAGAGCCGATTCACATCCTCGCGGCCGCCCTCGA
>CAYUMA010000375.1:0-4851 GCA_964445675.1 uncultured Pseudomonadales bacterium
TGACAGTGAGCCTAGCGAGCCGCGGCCGCGCGTGAGCGCTCGATCCCGGCATTGAGTGCCTTCGATTGAGTCGTGTCCAGGTATTCGTCAATGCGTGTGATTTTGCCGTCACGCGCGGTGACGAAGATACACGCCGGAATGACGAATTCTTCGCCGTTGGCGAGGCGGCAGCGCAACAAGTGGCGCTGCATGACGCGCTCGCCGAGCAGCACGCGTTCAGTCACGTCGTAGCGGATCTGCGCGACGTTCTTCGTCAGTCCCTCGAGCACCTTGAGATTTTGTGGCTTCGTTTGCGTCGTGTTGGAGAAGTTATGCCAGACGAGCACGTCGTCGGCATACAGCGCCGCAACGCCGTCGACGTTTTTAGCCTCGATCCGTTCGAACAGTTGTTGTGCGACCTCGAGTGCCGTCTTCGCCATAGTGCCCTCGTTAGTTCGTTGTGGTTCGCGTTGTGGTTCGGAAGTGCGAAATTTGAATCTCGTCGCCGTAGTCGGCGTAGTCCCCGGCCGTGCGGCTGGCACGAAACTCACCCCAGTTGATCGGCCGATAGTGCGGCGGCTCGCCGGCTGCGCATGCGTTTGGCAGCGGCGCGTAAAACGCGCTCGGCGCCGGGTTGAAAAAATAGGGCGCGCTATAACGTTCGCACCGATCATTCGCGATCACGCGATGCAGCGCCGCCTGATAGCGATCGTTCGACCACACCTGGACCACGTCGCCGATATTGATCACGAGCGCGTCCGGATTCGGTTCGACGAATGTCCACACGCCGCGCCGCAATACCTGCAGACCCGGTTGTTCGTCCTGCAACAGCACCGTGAGCGCGCCGGAATCGGTGTGGTGGTTGATGCCGAACGTCCCGGGTGCGCCGGTCGGCGACGTCGGCGCCGCGGGATCCGCGCACAGCGGGTAGTAGTTGAGCCGCAGGAAGCTGCTGTGCCGCGGCAGAAACACGCGCGCGAGCTGAGCCGCGGGCGTCTCGAGACAGCGCGCGATTGCGCCGAGCAACTGGAAGCTTAAGCGTTCGCATGCGGCCGAGAAGGCGTCGAGCACGGGCTTGAGCGACGGCAACGCCCGCGGCCATTGCGCGGTCATGCCGGCCAAGGGGCCCTCGACTTCATCGGGGCCTACGTCGAAAACCTGTTTCCAGTCGCGTCGGTTTTTCGTCAGCTCACGATCGTAATAGCCCCACGAATTCGTTGCGGTGCGCTCGATCGTGCGTTTGTCGGCGTCGGGCAGCGCAAAAAATGCGCGCATGCTCGCGTGGGTTGCGGCGATCAGTTCGGCCGACAGTCCGTGACCGACGACCTGGAAAAATCCCCAGTCGACGCAGGCTTCGTGAACGCGCTGCAGCACCGAGGCGTCGTCGTCGAGACGACGGATGTCGATCACCGGGATGTGCGTCGTGTGCGTCATGGTCGCGTGGGAGTCTAACGCGACAGGTGCGTAAGCGTCGGTTCCGCGGCGACGAAGGGTGTAATCCCGAGCGCGCGATTGACCTCGCTCGGTGAAATCAGAACCCCTTGCGTGATCACGCACACGACATTTCGGATTGCCGAGATGTCCGTGGTCGGGTCGCCGTCGACAAGGAGCAGGTCGGCCAATTTTCCCGGCGTGATGCTGCCGCGGTCGCTCGACGTGCGGGTGTACAGCGCGCCATTGCGCGTAGCGATCTGCAAAACCTGGGCGGGTGTCATGCCGGCCTGCACGTACAGTTCCAATTCGCGCTGCAACGTGAATGCGGGCATCGCGTCCGTGCCCGCGACGATTGGAACGCCGGCGCGATAGAGCCTGCCGACGAACTCGACCATCTTCGCGTACGACTTCTCATAGAGCCGCGCAGTGGCGGCGTCGGGAATGTCGAAACCACCGCTGCGCAAGCCGCGCTGTACGTCGATCGGCAGGTGCGCCGCGACCGGCGCATACACCGTCGAGAGTTCGCCGTCGCGCTGTTTGAGGAAGTCGAACGTGGCGATGGTCGGATCGATGACAGTGTGCTTGTCGCGCAATAGCGCGATGAAATCCTGTACCGGTTGCGAGTCGAAATCGAGGTCGGCCGTCTGCTGCGCCGGCAGATAAAAGCGCTCCAGCGTGCGCGTGTCGGTCGTCGGTGTGACGAAAAAGTTCAGCAGCACCTGGTTGATATGCTGGATCTCGTCAAAGCCTTGCTCGACGACATCCTGCGCGCGCATGGACGCGGGCACGTGACCGCTGACGCGCATGCCGGCGCCGTGTGCATACGCAACCGTTTCGCGCACCAGTGGCGGCGGGAACGAGTTGTAAATCTTCAACTGCGGGTAGCCGTGCTCGGCGTACCAGTCGATCGCACGCTTCGCGCCGGCCATGTCGCTGACGACGAAGCCATTGCGCGCGGAATACGGGCTTTCGCCTTCGAGGAAGCCGGCCGGAACAACTTGCGGCGACAGCAGTTCGCCGGTCGCGATCTCGTCGAGTATCTGCTGCAGCGTCGCGTTGTCGTTGCCCAGGTCGCGCACCGTGGTAATCCCGGCCGCGAGATGCAGGCCGCCGCTCCAGCGGTCGATATGCGCGTGCATGTCGAACAGACCTGGCAGCAGCACGCGACCGCCGGCGTCGAGTTCGTTGTCGATTCCTTCTGCCGGCGTCCCGGCAGGTCGCACAGCGGTGATGCGGCCGCGCAGAACGTAGACGTCCGACGCGGCGCCGAGCGTCGCATTTTCGCTATCGAAGATGCGCGCATTACGAATGACGGTCACGCCGTGAAGCTCCCCCCGCGATTGCGCAGCCAGCTCTTTGAGCAATACGGTTTCCGCGACCGCCTGACGTTCCTCGAGCAGACTGCCACTGCTTTCCCAACCTTCTTCGATCAGCATGAATCGGCCGCGGTCGATGGCCGCGAAAAGTCGGGGTCGTTCGCCCTGAGTCATCCAGACGAAGTCGGGCGTGAACCCGGTGCCCGATAGCGCGAACAAACGAACCTGTTGGGTGTGGCCGCCGCTGCTGATCTCTGCTTCATCGAGGCTGCGGCTACTGAGCGTGCCGGAAGGCAGCAACGCCACGCGTTGATCTGCCTGTCTGGCGATTGCACGCACCGCAACGGACGCGGTTTCGAAGGTTCCGTACATCGGTACGTACAGCTTCGTCCCGGAGACCGTCGCGTGACCCTGTTCCGACGGCGAGTACCATTTCGCACGCGTGCCGCGGCGTGTGAAGTGTTCGTCGACGGGGCCGCCGAACGTCGATGTCCCCTCAACGTCGTAGTTGGCGTAGGTGCCGTCGTCGGCGAGGCGAAACTGTTCGTTGAGGTCCGGGCCGCGGCCGTTGTTCTTGTACGTGAAGTGGACGCGGGTCCACCCGTCGTCGCCGTGTACGACGACCTGTTCACCCGCTTTGACGCCGTGATCGACGAGCGCGACGTAGCGGATCGTTTCCGCGGCGGCGGTCGACGGGGTGTACAGAGTGGCGCCTCCGACCCAAGCGGCGACGGCCAGGCAAGCGAGCGTCGAAAGTGGCCTGGGTATTGATATATTTAACATTGATATTGAATTATTCAATTTGTTGACCTAAATTCAGCGCGTCGACGTCCCCAGGAGGCACCCATGCAATCTGAGATCGAGCGGGTTCTCGAGATGGTGAAGGACGGCACGCTGACCCCGGAGCAGGCCGCCGAAATGATCGTAGCGCTAAAAGACGCGATCGGCACCGGCGCCGGTGGTGAGTCCGTGCCGCGTAATGAGGAGGCCCAGCGCGACGAGCAGCAGCGACGCCATCGGCACCGCCGTCACGGTCGTCGTGACCGCGCGCGCGGCGACTTCGGCGACGACATCGAGCGCGCGATGGGCGCAGGCGCGCGAACACTGCGCTGGGCGTTGAAGTCCGGGCTGCACCTCAAGGGTTCGTCGTGGGGTCACGCTTCGAACAGCGCCGTGTTCTCGCGCGCGGATTCGCCGACGGGGGTCGACTTCGTTTGCGAAGGCAACGAACTTGCCGTGTCGCATCTGCGCGACGTGCGGCTCAATCGATCGACGTTCGCGCACAACGACCTGAACGCGGCAAACATGCAGGACATCGAACTGAACGATTCGCGCGTGACCGGACAACACCTGCGCGGCTCGTCGATCAAAGGCGCGCTGATCGAACACGGCGAACTCGCCGACAACCAGTTCAACGGCGCGGGTCTCGTCAACCTGGCCGTGAGTCAGGGGCGACTCGTCGGTTGCCATTTCAACGGCGCACAAGTGCGTGATCTCGGGATCTCGGCGAGCGCTATCGAGTCCAGCCGGTTCAACGGGACGAAGCTGAAAACTGTTGTGTTGAAGGCTGACAGTCTCGTAAAGGGGCTGGCGCTGAACGGCGTGCTCGGACGTAACTGGCTGCTCGAAGGCGGCGTTGTCGCAGACACGCAGTTCAGAGGGGTGCGGGTCGATGGCCTGGTGCTCAAGCGCAGCGGCATCGAGCGCGTCGCGTTCAAGACGACCGATTGGTCCGAACATCTCGAACCGAGTTCGCTCGGATTGATCCGCGATCTCGAACTCAATCGCGTGATCCTGAAGGATTGTACGTTCGAAGACTGCCACTTCGACGGCACGCGGCTCGAGGGGTTCGAGGCGTCGAACCTGAGTTTTCGCGGCGTCGACTTCAGCGGACGGGTGATCACGTCTGCCGAACAGTTCGCCGCGCTCACCGGAGCGCGTAACGTTGCCTGACGAGGCACACACCGCGTGTCCCGCCTGCCAGGGTCGGCTGTTTCCGAAGCTGCTGAAGTGCGCCGATTGCGGGCTCGAAGTGACGACGCGCTACGCCGGCAACGAATTTGCCGACCTCGGCGCGGACGATCTGCATCTCTTGCGGATCTTCGTATTGTGCGAGGGGCGG
>CAYUMA010000376.1:0-4574 GCA_964445675.1 uncultured Pseudomonadales bacterium
GCAGAAGGCCTGATTCAGCGATTCAGCCAGCTGCGCACGCGACCGGTCGCCGAATTCCATTGCGGATGTTGCGCGAAGAAGCCGTCGGTCTTCTTCCCGCCATAACACTCGCCCATCACGGCGACGTAACGGCGCGGAATCGGCGTCTCCCGTCGCGGGGACACGGCGTGAATCGACAAGGCGCTGTTCAGCCAGAACATCAGCGTGTTCGCGCGGTACGGCACATGCGTGACGGGCTCGACGAAGCGCGACGAGATCTTCTTCAGCGAGCGTTGTGGGTACATCCGGCGTCTGACCCGGTAGAGCTCGTACTCGCCGCCCAACGAAGCGTCGTCGGGCTCGCGGAAATACAGTAGCGACGAGAACAGCTTGAACGGGCTGTCGATGTGCGGCCCGCGTACCGCGGTCGCCTTGCGCACCGGCGTATTGACGCCGAACACGCAGTCGAGCACGACGTCGGGTTCACGATTGGCGTTCGCGTCAGCCTTGCCGGTGGTTCGCGTGCCGACGTCGAACGAACGCAGCGGCTTGCCGAAATTCAGTTCGACGCCGGGATGCGTGCGTTCGACCGCGTCGCCCCAGAGGTTGACGAACTGATCGAAAAAATCGCGCGACGTGTGATACGCAAAAAAATCCTGCCAGATCGCGCTGACCGCGGCGTCCCCTACAACGTCGGCGGCGCCGCGCAGGCACGCCTTGTTGTTCAGCGTCGCCTCGTCGCGCGCGACGTATTCGAGGCTCGGAAACGTAGCGGCGAGCGCGTCGTAAATCGGTTGCGGTAGCGCGTCGTGGATCAACACGTGTGGATACGGATCGAGGCGGATGTCTGCGGGTTTTACCCGACCGAGAATGTTGAGACTGCTCGGGCGCAGCACGACCGGTGTCTGCTGAATGGGCCTGACGTTGCTCATGTGGCATTTGCTCCTGTGGCAGCGACACCCTGCGCGCGACTTCGCGCAAGATCCGGTTGCGACACGGCATCGGTGTAACGCAGTTGGATCGGCGCGACGAAATCGGCGGCGCCGGATTTTCGCAGAATCGCGAACACGAGAATCTTACGCCCGTGCAGCAGCAGCTGATGTATGTACAAACCGAAGCGTTGTTTGTTCGTTGCGCCGGGCAGCCGCGCCGCGATCAGTTCGAACCAGCGGCGCGGCGCATTGCGCCGGGGCACTTTCGGCTCGGTCAACAGCGTCTGCATGTCGACGCGCTGTCCGCGCAACAGAAAATCGGCCAGTGGTTCGTTGCTGTTGTCGGGAATTGCGATGACGCCGCGACCGTCACGGGTCGCGATGCCCAAGCCAACCACGTCGTAGTGATTCGCAACCGCGAGCGCGTGATAAAGATTCGGGTGAAAGGAGTAGAAGCCGTGGTTGACGTAGTTGACGAACGGCATCACGTGGACCATCAACCCGCCCGGGCGCGTGAGTTTGTGCGCGTTGCGGTACACCGCGGCCTGGTCGAACACGTGCTCGCCGGTGCCGTTGTTCGTCACGAGGTCGAACTGTTCGCGGAATTGATATTCGGCGTCGAGATCCTTGTTGAGATCCATGACCAGACTGCCGTAGGTGTCGTTGACGTCGATCGCGGCATAAGAGCGCGCGCCGAGACTCGTGTAGTAGGCCGCAACACGATCACCCCTCGCCGTCATGTCGAGCGCGTTGATTGCGCGCAGTGCGGCGGCGTCCTGTCCGGCTTGCGCCGCGCGCTCGGCGATTCGATTCAACGTAGCTGCGTCCACGGTGAAAGTCTGGTTGCCGAACTCGAGCACGGCGGGGGCAGGGCCACATTGCGGCAAAACCGCCTGGGTCAGCAGCGCCATCACCGGGTTGAAGCTCAAGATCGACCGCCTCCGCGAAAGTCGCGCGGATGTCTAATCGATCGCCGAGCGATCCGTCAAGCGCGGCGAGGCGCGGATCGGCCGCCTCGCCCCCCAGCGGGTCCGTTGGCGAGGTCGATCCGCGGTGGTGAGGGATGCCCGGCTGACGTCTGACAAGACCACGAACCGCACCGCGGCGCGGATTTTGCTGCAGTGCAGCGGATAACGTCGGCACCGGTTTGTCCGACGTGTCGCCGCGTGTTCGCGACGTTCGCCAGTTGACATCACCGCGTTGCAGCCGTACAAGATCATGCGGCCGGCTTCATGCGCCGATGTTCTGAATGGGGTTGTCTTGGGGAGATCAATGATGGGCAGACGAGGCTTTGGTGCCGCGCTCGCGGCTGCGGTGTCTTGGTTTGTATTCGCGCAAGGGGCATTCGCCGAGGAAGCCGCTGCTGAGCCCGGAGCGCCAGACACGAAACGGCAAATCGAAGAGGTGATCGTGACGGCGGAGCGCCAGGAAGCCTCCGTGCAGGACACGTCCATTTCGATCACGGCCTTCACCAGTGAATTCCTGGACCAGGCCGGCATCCGCAACCAGGAAGACATGCAGAACTACATCCCGGCGACGGTGATTCTGCCGTACGACGCGACGATTCGCGGCGTTGGCAGGAGCTTCCGCGCATTGGGCGGCGACCCCGGCGTTGCCACCTATATTAACGGCATCTACTCGGAAGACCTGCTGACGGCAACCGCGGCCACGTTCTGGGATGTCGAACGCGTCGAAGTGTTGCGTGGACCGCAGGGCACGCTCTATGGCCGCAACGCAGTCGGTGGCGCGATCAACATCCTGTACAAGGAGCCGACCGACAATCTGGAAGGCGCGGTCCGGGTGATCGCCGGTGACTACGGCACAAATGAGGTTTATGGCGCGATTTCCGGTCCGTTGATCGACGGGCAGTTGTCTGGCCGGTTGAACTTCGCCTACCGGGATCGCGACGGCCTGGTCGAGGCGACGGGCGGCGGAGCGGACAACGATTCGCTCGGTACTGAGAACGTTGCAGGCCTTTTGAAGTGGACGCCGACCGACACGATCGAGATCGATCTGCGGCAGAACTACATGAACATCGACCGAAACTTCGGCAGCGCCAATGGCGGCGGCCTGGTCACGCTGACACAGCAGGGCAAGAGCAGCCGCAACACGTCGAGCCTGAGCCCGGGCTATCGCTTCATCAATCCCGCCGAGACCAATCCGTTGCTGCGAACCTACAACGACCCGTCGCTGCCTGTGTTGACGTTCACGAATCCCAACACCGGCGCGATCGATACGGCGCAGGCCGTTCGCCCGGGCTTCGATCAAATCAACGGCCCGACCCTGAACGGAGTGTTGAACGCTGGGGCGTCGCTGACTTCGTTCAACAATACGACACCCGCCCAGGCCGCTGCGTATAACGCGTGCATTCTGGACACCGGCGGCGATGCAGATGACATTTGCACCGCAACCACTGGGTACAACTGGGAGTCGTTCGAGCAACATGGCACGCAGCTGAGCGCCTCGTGGGATGTGAATGACAGCGTCACACTGAAGTACCTCTTCGGCTACAACGACCTTGTGTACCAGCGGACCACGGACGACGACAACACCGACAGCCCGGTCCTCGACCGGCAGTTCTACGTCAACCACGAAGCGAACTACATGTCCAATGAGCTGCAGGCGTTCATCGACGTGACGGAAGACGTCTCGCTGACCTCCGGCATCTTTTACTACGATGCGACGATCGATCAGCGCGGCGATTTCAACTCCCAACTCGGCGCGGCACGCACCCAGTTCAGCCGGCCGTACGTGGACAACACGTCGCTGTCCGCCGCGGGCGCCGCGGCTGCCGGGAATCCTGCTTTGGTCGGAACCCCGGCGTCGGTGCTTGTGGGTGGTGCAGGCCCCATGGTGTACCTGTACGCCGCGAAGGCGGCGTGCGCCGTCGCGAACCCGGCACCCACCTGTGCGAGAAACATTGGGATCAATGTTCGGACTTCGCGGTGGTTTGGCGACGATGGCAGCAACGGCGCGCTAGACGTCACGCACGGGCCTGCGACCGTCGGGACGGATCTGCTGTATGCGACGCAGACGCAACGCGAAGCGTTTGCTGCGTACACGCAGGGCGTGTGGGACATCAATTCGACGTTCACGCTGACGCTCGGCGCGCGCTACGCATACGACGATGTCGTGGCCGAAGAAAACCTGTTCCGGTACACGCAGTCGAATGGCGTGAATGCCCTGTTCGGCGGTCTCGCGGCGATCAATCTGGTTAACGGCGGCCTGGTGCCGAACGGCAGCGGCGGCTTCACGCCGACGGAGCTCGTAACGACTGGAGGTGTCCCGTTCGCACTCAGCGTGTACAAGCCCTACCACCGGAAGGACGAGAAATGGACCGGCCGGATCAATCTGGACTGGACCATCAACGATTCCGCGATGATGTATGCCTCCGCGACCTCCGGGTATCGTGGCGGTGGCTTTAGTCTAGTCTACTTCAGTCGGACGCCGACCTATGATCCCGAAGAGCTGATCGCGTACGAAATTGGCTACAAGACGCAGTTTTTCGACAGCACGCTGCAGATCAACGGCTCGTTCTATTACTACGACTATGAGTCGATCCACACCTTCGCGACGGAAGTCTCGCCGATCGGTGGCACGACTACGTCGGTTTTGGAAGCTCCGGGTGCGAAAGTCCAAGGCATCGAACTCGAAGGCGTGTGG
>CAYUMA010000377.1:0-13207 GCA_964445675.1 uncultured Pseudomonadales bacterium
TGCCGAGTACATCCGCGCGATGCAGGCGTTGTGGCGCGACGGCGTCTCGGAGTTTTCCGGCGAGACGATCGAGATCGAGTCGTGCTACTTCAATCCGAAGCCGGTGCAGAAGCCGCATCCGCCGATTTACTTCGGCGGTGAAAGCGATGCAGCCCTCGTGCGCGTCGCGACTCAGGGCAATGGTTGGTACGGCTTCGACCTCGAGCCCGAAGGCGTGCAGGAACGGCCCGCGGTGCTCGATCGAAAACTCGCCGACGCGGGCCGCACCCGCGCGGACATCGAGGTGTTCGTGTGTCCGAATCGCCATCGCATCACGCCGGAGAGTCTGAAGGGTTATCGCGACGCCGGCGTCGACCAATTGATCGCGCCGCTGTACGCGCGCGACCTGGATGATCTGAAGCGTCGCGCCGAGCGGATCCTGGCGGTCGCGAACGCTGCATGATCGACGTCGTCTGCGGCGTGTTCGTCCGCGCCGGCCGTGTATTGATCGTGCAGCGCAAACCCGGTGGACGCCACGGCGGCTACTGGGAATTTCCGGGCGGCAAGGTCGAAGTGGGCGAGTCTGCCGAGCAGGCGCTCGTGCGTGAACTTGCCGAAGAACTCGGCGTGACCGTGCGGGTGGGTCCGCTCGTTGGCGAATTCGCTGACGGAACCATCAGGCTGCGCGGCTATTTGATCCACGAATGGCGGGGCGATGTCGTGCTTGTCGATCACGTTGCGTTGCGCTGGAGTTTGCCCGCGGAATTCGCGGGCATTGCGTTGCCGCAGACGGATCTGGCGCTGCTTCGATGCGTGCTCGATATGGATTTTGTCGAGTGATTCACGCGGCGGATAATCGTTTACATCCGTAACAACCGTGGCACATACAGCGCGCGCTACGGCCCCGAGAATCGGTACCTGTTTGTCACTTTCGAGAGGCTCCGCAATGCTCGTGGGCCGGCGCGACGAAAGATCCAAGACCTGGTTTCGCTGCGATCGCGTGTTTCACACGAACGGCCGTTGGTATTTCCACACGCGCGAAGGCATCGATATCGGCCCGTACGAGTCGCAACTCGAAGCTGAAATCGAAGCCGGCATGCTGAAGGAGTTGATCAAGAACTCCGGCGTGAATGGCGAGTCGCTGGCGGTACTGCGCGACTTCATTCTGGAGTCGTTTTCGCTCGGTCGACCGCTGAATGTCATGGTCAGGGACACCGCCGAACACATCGTCGTAAGTCCGCCCGCCGGGGAATAGCCTACCGCGCTCATCGCGAGCGCTGCGCGAACGCGTGAAAACTTCGAGGTCGGGGCATAGAATGCGCCTCGCTTCAACCACCGTACGACTGCAACACCATGGCAGAACCGGCTGAGACACCATCCGGCGCGTTCGACTTTGTCGCGATGGAGCACTCGATTCTGGATTTCTGGAGTCGTGGTGATCTGTTCCGCAAATCGCTCGAACACACGAGCGACAAGAAGCCGTACATCTTCTATGACGGCCCGCCGTTCGCTACGGGGTTGCCGCACCATGGCCATCTGGTGTCGTCGACGCTGAAGGATATCGTCCCGCGTTACTGGACGATGAAAGGTCGTTACGTGCTGCGGCGCTTCGGCTGGGACTGTCACGGTCTGCCGATCGAACACGAGATCAATCAGCAACTGGGCGTCTCCGCCGCCGACGTCGTCGCGCAGCTCGGCATCGCCGGGTACAACGCCGAGTGCCGCAAGATCGTGCAGCGCTATGTTGCACAGTGGCGCCACACGATCACGCGCCTCGGTCGCTGGGTCGACTTCGACAACGACTACAAGACGATGGACACCTGGTACATGGAGTCCGTCTGGTGGGTCGTCAAACAGCTGTGGGAAAAGGGCCTGATCTATCAGGGTGTCAAGGTGATGCCGATCTCGACGGAACTCGGCACGGTGCTGTCGAATTTCGAAGCGACGCAGAACTATCAGGACGTGCAGGATCCCGCGATCACGGTGCTGTTCAAGCTTGTCGATGAGGATGCGCATCTCGCGATCTGGACGACCACACCGTGGACGCTGCCGTCGAACCTCGCGATCTGCGTCGGCGCCGACATCCGCTATTCGAAGGTGCGTGATCGAACGCGCGATATCGTCTTCTACATTGCGGAAGAGCGCCTCGACGAGTACCGCAAAAGCCACGACCTGGAGGTGCTGCAGACGTGCGTGGGGCGTGAACTCGCGGGGCGTTCGTACGAACCGTTGTTCCCGTACTTCGTCAACCAGCGCGCTGCCGGGGCGTTCGTCGTGCTTGCGGACAACTACGTCACGACCGAGTCCGGTACGGGCCTCGTGCATATGGCGCCCGCGTTCGGTGAAGACGACTATCGCGTGATGAAGGCGGCCGGGATCGAAGCGTTCGCATGCCCGGTGACGCTGCACGGACTCTTCACGGACGAAGTGCCGGATTTTGCGGGGCGTTACGTCAAAGACGCGGACAAGGACATCATCAAGCGCCTGAAGGAATCCGGCGCGCTGTACGAGCAGGGCGTACTGCAGCACAGCTATCCGTTCTGCTATCGCTCGGACACGCCATTGATCTATCGCGCGATTCCGTCGTGGTACGTGCGTGTCACGTCCATCGTCAACGACCTGCTCGCCGCGAACGAACAGATCCGTTGGATTCCCGCGCACATCAAAGAAGGCCGCTTCGGCAACTGGCTCAAAGGCGCAATCGACTGGTCGATTTCCCGCAACCGCGTCTGGGGTACGCCGCTGCCGATCTGGATCAACGACGTCACGGGCAAGATGTTGTGCATCGGCTCGCTCGATGAACTCGAAGGTTATACCGGACAACGCCTGACGGACCTGCATCGCGAGTTTGTCGATCCGCTCACGTTCAGCGTCCCCGGCGAAGAAGGGACGTACAAGCGCATCGAAGAAGTGTTGGATTGCTGGTTCGAGTCGGGCTCGATGCCGTACGCGCAGCTGCACTATCCGTTCGAGAATCAGAGCGTCTTCAACGCCGGTTTCCCGGCGGAGTTCATCGCCGAAGGCCTCGATCAGACGCGCGGCTGGTTCTATACGTTGACGGTGTTATCTGCGGCGCTTTTCAAAAAACCCGCGTTCCGCAACGCAATCGTCAATGGCATGGTGATCGCCGGCGACGGACGCAAGATGTCGAAACGGCTGAAGAACTACACGCCGCCCGATGAACTGATGGAGATCTACGGCGCCGATGCGCTGCGGTTGTACCTGATCAACTCGGGTCTGGTGCGTGGCGAGGAACAGCTGTTTCTCGACTCCGGCGTGAAAGACATGACGCGCCGCACGCTGTTGCCGTGGTATCACGCGTTCCAGTTTCTGATGACGTACGCGACGATCGATCACTGGTCGCCCGACAAGGGCCTGCACTATGGCAGCAACATACTCGACCAGTGGATTCTGTCGCGCCTGCAGACGCTCGAAAAAGACATCGGCGTGGAAATGCGCAAGTACCGGCTGTACAACGTCGTTCCCCGCCTGCTCGAGTTCATCGACGAGTTGACCAACGGTTACATCCGGCTGAATCGTGACAGGTTCTGGGGTAAGGACATCACGGCCGACAAGATCGCGGCCTACAGCACGCTTTACACGGTGATCGAAGAATTGACGATGGTGATGGCGCCGTTCACGCCGTTTCTGTCCGAGCATCTGTATCAGGAGCTCGCGAAGCTGACGGGACATGGCGCACCGAAGCCGTCGTCGGTGCATCTGTGTTCGTATCCGGATCCCGAAGAATCGCTGATGCAGCCGCGGCTCGAGCTGGCCGTCAGTCGTATGCAGCAGGTCATCCTGCTCGGCCGTGCGCGGCGCGAGGAGGTCAAAGTCAATCTGCGCAGGCCGCTGCGCCGGCTCACGATCGTGCATCGCGACGCCGAATTGCTCGCCGAGTTGCAAACGCTCGAGGCGTTCGTGCGGCGCGAGTTGAACGTCAAAGAAGTCGCCTACGATCTGGACGAGGACAAGTACATCTCGCTGTACGCGCGCCCGAACTTCCCGGTGCTCGGCAAACGCCTCGGCAAACGCATGAAGGATTTCGCGCAACTGATTCGGCAGCTGACTCGACAGCAGATCGACGCGCTGCAGGAAACCGGTTCGATCACGCTCGACGGCGAGGTATTCGGCGCTGACGAGATCCAGGTGCTGCGCGCGGCCAAGACCGGCACCAACGCGGTGTCGAATCGATTCATTTCGATCGACCTCGATTGCACACTCGATGACGAGCTGATCGCCGAAGGGATCGCGCGCGAGGCCGTCAATCGGATTCAGCGCAGCCGCAAAGAAATGAACCTGAACGTTGCGGATCGGATCGCTGTTACATACAGCGGCGCGGATCCGGTGATCGTCGCGATTGGAAAATACTCCGGCTATGTCGCCGCCGAGACGCTCGCGACGCGATTGGAGGCTGGTGACCCGGGCGCAGGCGCGTTCAAAACGACGATCGACGACCAAGCGTTTTGTTATCGAATCGACGTGTCGGGTTGAGTGGTTGGCCAGCGATCTTGTTGAGGGGCGCAAGCGTGTGCAGCGGGGAAACAAAAAGGCCGCAATTGCGGCCTGAATTTGCGCCGATCGATCGGCGCGGCGTCTCTCTAATTCTCCCTCCTCCTAGCGGCGCGAAGTATCGACAGAATCGAGTAGGTGTGTCAATCGCTTGCCGTGCGACTGCGTGTGATGCCTGATCAACGTCGTTATCCACCCGCGTCGGCTTCGCAACTGCCGCACGTCGGAACCTATCGACGCGTGCTTCCAGTATCCCTGGAACGGCTCTACGAAAATGCGCTCGACTGGGAACACCTGCCGTATGTACACGGCGCGAGTTTTAATTCAGTTGATTGCGAAGCGGCCGGGCCTTGGGGATGGCGCGCGCGCACGACGACGGCGAGGGGCGAGCGCGTCACGCTCGAACTTCGCCTCGAGCGTGACTGTCGGCGCTGGATCACGCGTACGCTCGAAGGCCTCAATGCGGGGAGCGAAGTGTGGACGCATGCGTTCGAAGTGTCGTCGCGCCGCACCGACATCGTCGTCGATTTCTTCGTGCCCGGCGTCGCCGATGCCGCGCGCACTCGGGTCGGCGATGCGTACTGCAGTCTTTACGAACGACTGTACGACGAAGACGTCGCGATGATGGTTGAACGCCAGCGTCAACTCGATGCACGCATCGATCCCGAAGGCGCGCCGACGCCAAAGTGCCTTGGTGCGCTCGATGTATTGCAGCTCCCGCTGCATGTCGACTTTGGCGGCCGCGGCTACTACGTCGCTCGCGTCGATGCAGAGCTCGTTGCGCACGTCTCGCGCTGCCCGCATCAAATGGGTCCGCTCGCCCCGGTCGTCGCCGGGGTCGTGCGTTGTCCGTGGCACGGCTATCGATTCGATGCGAAGACCGGCGCGTGCCTATCCGGTCAGCTGTGTCGACTCGCCGAGGCACCGCGCGTCGTCGTGCGCGCGGGCCAGGTGTGGCTCGAACGCTAGCTCGCTAAAGGCCACGTCGCAGCGGCTTTCTGGCAAACTGAACGCGCCACGCAGGATGGGGACCTGGATGCCCGGCGCGCCAAAGCGGCTTCGATGTGAATATCTCGACAGCCCGATCGGGATCGACGAGCCGCATCCGCGTTTGTCGTGGTGGCTCGATGACGAGCGACCCGCGGAAGTGCAAACCGGGTATCACGTGCTCGCGGCGAGGCGTCCCGAACTGCTGGAAGCCGACACCGGTGATCTGTGGGACAGTGGACGCACGGAGTCGTCGAACACGTGTCAGATCGCGTACGCCGGTCGTCCGTTGACGTCACGCCAGCGCGTCTGGTGGAAAGTGCGCGCATTCGATTCCGATGGGATCGGCAGCCCGTGGAGTCGCGCGACGTACTTCGAAGCAGGGCTTCTCGATGCCGAAGATTGGCGCGCGCGCTGGATTGGCGCGGCGCTGATGGGCGGCAAACGCACGCCGGTGCAGGTGCCGGCGCTGCGGCGTTCGTTCGAACTGACGCGCCCCTTCGCGAGTGCGCGGTTGTACATCACCGCACTCGGGGTTTACGACGTCGAGATCAACGGCGCGCGTGCGATCGACGTCGAACTCGCGCCGGGTTGGACGGACTATCGCAAACGCGTTCACTACCAGACGTTCGACGTCACGCGACTGCTGCGGCCGGGTGAGAACGTGATTGGCGTGCTGCTTGGTGACGGGTGGTATTGCGGCACGTTGGGGCTGTCGGATCGTCAGCAGTATGGCGACCGGCCGTTGTTGTTGGCGCAACTCGAGGTTGCGCTCGGCGACGGCTCGACGCTGCGCGTGGCGACCGACGATCTGTGGAAATGGCATCGCTCGCACATCCTGTACTCGGACATCATGCACGGCGAGAGCGTCGACGCGCGCCAGCACCTGGGCGCGTGGACCACACCGGGCTATGACGCCGCGCATTGGACGCCCGTGGATGTGGCGCCCGCGCGCCGCGACATCGCGCTCGAATCGAGCGCGAGTCCGCCGGTCAAGGTCATCGATCGGCTGGTGCCCATTGGCGCACCGAGTCGCCGCGCCGGCGACTTCGGCGTGCGTCGCCTGATCTATGACTTCGGTCAGAACATGGTCGGCCGCGTGCGGCTCAAGCTCAAAGCACCGCGCGGCACGCTGGTGCAGATTCGTCACGCCGAGCGGCTCGACGAGCACGGCGAGCTCTATACCGCGAACTTGCGCCGCGCAGCGGCCACGGACCTGTACACGTGCTCGGCGAACGGCGCTGCCGAAGTGTTCGAACCGCGCTTCACGTTTCACGGGTTTCAGTTCGTCGAAATCAGTGGAACGTTCGACCAATCGGCGATCGAGGAAGTGACCGGCATCGTGCTCGCGTCGGCGCTGCCGCGGATCGGCGAGTTCGTGTGCGACCACGCGTTGCTGAATCAGCTGCAGAGCAACATCGGTTGGAGTCAGCGCGGCAATTCGCTCGATGTGCCGACGGATTGCCCGCAACGCGACGAACGTCTCGGCTGGACGGGCGATGCGCAGGTGTTCGTGCGCAGCGCCGCGTTCAATCTGGACGTGGCGGCGTTTTTCGCGAAGTGGCTGGTGGATCTCACCGACGCCCAGTCCGCTGACGGAATTGTTCCGCCGCTCGCGCCGATACCGCCTGCGCTCGACGCCTTGCGCCGTGACGGCGGCCCCGCGTGGGCCGATGCGATCGTGATCTGTCCGTGGACGATCTATCGTTGTTGCGGTGATCGACGCATCCTTGAGCGCCACTACGCCGCGATGGAAGCATTCGTCGACAACCTCGAGGCGCGCTACCCGCTGCTGATCCGCGGCGATGTTGCGGTCGATGCGTGGCAGGGATTCGGCGACTGGCTCGCGACCGACGCCGCGACGACCGGCGACCCGCGTTCCGGCAACACGCCAAAGGATCTGATCGGCACGGCGTTTTTCTGCTACAGCGCGAAACTGTTGGCGCGTATTGCCGGTGTGCTCGGCAACGTTTCCGACCTCGAATACTACGAGGCGTTGGCGCAACGCGTTCGCGTCGCGTTCCGCCGCCGGTTCGTCACCGGTGAAGGCCGCCTCGTCAGCGAAACGCAGACCGCCTACGTGCTCGTGTTGTATTTCGGCCTGCTCGATCGCGTCGAAACCGATCAGGCGGTTGCGGCGCTCGTGCGCGACATCGAGGCGCGGGGCGTGCATCTGTCGACCGGATTCGTCGGCACGCCGTATCTGTTGCACGTGCTGACGAATTACGGGCGACTCGATCTCGCGTATCAGCTGCTCTTGAACACATCTGCGCCCGGATGGTTGTATCCGGTCACCCAGGGCGCGACGACGATCTGGGAACGCTGGGACGGCTGGACCGAAGCGCGGGGATTCCAGGATCCGGCGATGAACAGTTTCAATCACTGCGCGTACGGCGCCGTCGGGGAATGGCTGTACGGCACAGTTGCCGGGCTCGAACTGGATCCGGACCTGGCGCCGAACAGAAACGCTTATCGGCGCGCGCGCATCCAACCGCGACCGCCGCGGGTCGAGGATTTCCCGAACGGTTTGCCGATTCGGTTCGCGAGCGTGGCGCTCGATTCGGTTCACGGGCGCTACGAAGTGGGTTGGGAAATCAGCAACGGCCGTTTTACGCTCAACGTGCGCGTTCCGCCGAATTGTTCCGCCATGGTCCTGCTGCCGGACGGCAAATCGCACGACGTCGTCGCGGGGCGCCACGAATTCAGGGTGGCGTATGGCGCGGCAGAGGACGCCGCTATTCCGGTTCTGTCGGAAATCACCGAGCTCGCGAGTTGAGGATCAGCACATGGACGGCATCCACGACCTCGGTGGCAAACAGGGATTCGGTGCGGTGGAGCGCGAAGTCGACGAACCGCTATTTCACGAGCGTTGGGAGGCCCGCGTATTCGGCATCCAACGTTTGGGCGACGGCGGCGCGGCGATCAACATCGACCATTTTCGCCACGCGATCGAACGCATCGATCCGGTCGCGTACCTGACGCACGGCTACTACGGGCGCTGGCTGGGCGGACTCGAGACCCGTCTGGTCGAAGCTGGCATCCTCGATACTGCGACGATCACGCGGCGCGCGAGGGAATTGGGCGCCTCCGCCAACGATCGGATTGCGGCGCGACCGAGCACGGAGCCGGATCGTTTTGACTACCGGCCTGCAAAATCCGGCAATCAGCGGACGGTCCCCGCGTTACCACGGTTTGGCGTGGGTGCGCGCGTGCGCGCGCAGGCGCACGGAGTGCCCGGCCACACGCGGCTGCCAGCGTATGCGCGCGACCGCGTCGGAACGATCCGAGCGTTGCGTGGCGGCTGGGTTTTTCCGGACACGAACGCGCATGGCCGCGGCGAGAGTCCTCAATACCTCTACACAGTCGCATTTTCCGGCGTGGAACTCTGGGGCGCGGCCGGGGAGCCCGGAATCGTCGTGCATCTCGACCTGTTCGAGCCGTACCTGGAGGCTGCAAATGACTGACGCTCGCGCCCCTGCAATTCGCGCAGAAGCCATCGAATCGCTGTTGATCGAGAAAGGGCTGATCACCGCGGCCGCGGTCGATGAAGTCGTCGACCGATACAACGATCGCGTCGGGCCGCTGAACGGCGCGCGCGTCGTCGCCCGCGCATGGTCCGATGCGGATTTCAAACAAGCGCTGCTGGCCGATGGCACCGCGGCGGTTGCGACGTTTGCGTTCGACGGCGGACAAACCGAAAAGCTCGTTGTCGTTGAGAACACCGCCAAGGTGCACAACGTCGTCGTGTGCACGCTGTGCTCGTGTTATCCGTGGGCAATTCTGGGTCTGCCGCCGCGCTGGTACAAAGATCCGGCGTATCGGTCGCGCATCGTGCGCGAACCGCGGCGCGTGCTCGAAGAGTTCGGCGTGCGCCTCGACGCCGACGTGGAAATCCGCGTGTGGGACTCGAGCGCCGAAGTGCGCTACCTCGTGATGCCACAACGGCCGGCGGGGACCGATGGCGCGACCGAAGCCGAACTCGTCGCGCGTGTCACGCGCGACGCGATGATCGGTGTGGAACTGCTGCGGTGACGCCGAACTATGAACTCAGCGGTGCCGCCGCGCCCCCGATGGTGAACGGTGAACTGGTATTCGAAGCGCCGTGGCAAGGACGTGTGTTCGGGATCGCGCGCGGCCTGGCGGAGCAGGGCATTTACGAGTGGGACGAGTTTCGTGCGCGGCTGATCGAGCAGATCGGATCGTTCGATCGCCACGTCGCGACGCGCGACCGCGCGGCGCCGGCACCAGAGTACCGCTACTACGAGCATTTCCTGCGCGCGCTCGAAGCATTGCTCATGGAACGTGGACTCGTCGCAGCGGGTGAACTCGAAAGCCGGATCGATGCATTCGTCGCTCGTCCGCACGGCCATGACCATGACCATGACCACGCGTGAAGCTCAACTCAACGTGTTGTGCAGATAGGCGCGGACGAGCGCTCGATCGCCGTGGGCCGCAACACGGCTGCGTTTCAACGTGAGCTGGTGGTCGTACATCGGATCGTAGTACCACTCGAGCAGACGTTCGATCCACGCCAGATGCGCCGCCGGGTCCGCGCGATCCCGTACAAACGCGTCGTCCAGTGCGCCACGCATCGCGGTGTGGCGACTGCCGCCGAGGCGCCGTCGGATCCGATCCACCGCATCGATGAACCTGTTATGCAGCTGCGCACCCGCCACGCCGTTCGCTAGCGGCGCATCGACGTATTCGTCAAAGATGCGGTGCGCGCGTTCTTCCCGCGGCACATCGAGCACGATCAGCGGTGCGGTCTGCATCGTCGCGTGCAGTTTCTCGGGCAGCGCGAGCCGGCCAATAGTGCGGCTCTCGTCTTCGACCAGCACGCGCGGCTGTTGCAGCCGGGCGAGCATGTCGATCGCGAGCGCGTTTTCGAAGCCGATCGGCGTTGGCTGCGGCGTGAACGTCGCGCCGAATGCGGAACCACGGTGATTCGCGAGCCGCTCCAGATCGATTGCTGCTGCGAATTCGTTCAAGAGCGCCGTCTTGCCGGATCCCGTGCGCCCACCGAGCACGAGCAGTCGCGGTTGCGGCCCGCCAGAGAACTGTTCGATCACGTCGAGGCAGGTACGCCGCAACGACTTGTAGCCGCCGTCGATGCGCGCGACCGCGAGACCTGCGCGGAGCATCCAGTCCTGCACGATTTGCGATCGCAAGCCGCCGCGCCAGCAATACAACATGGCATTGGGGTGGGCTGCGACAAACGCGACCCACGCGTCGATCCTCGCCCGTCGCGCCGCGCCGGCGACGAGCGTCTCGCCGAGCGCGATGGCGGCCTGCTGGCCGCACTCCTTGTAACGCGTGCCGACGGCCGCGCGTTCGGGGTCGGTCAACAGCGGCAGATTGACCGCGTGTGGAAACGCACCTTGCACAAACTCGGCGGGGGAGCGCAGATCAATCAGCGGCACGCCGTCGAGCAGTATTCGCCGATGATCGGCGACGATCACGGCACGGGGTCGATGACGGTCTCGCCGCGTTGAAATGCATCGAGGTGCGCCTCGAGCACTTCGACGACAGCGGTGTCTTCCTGGTCGCGCGCCGCTTGCACTGCCTGCTGCTGCAGCGCGACCGCCTGCGTGAAATTGCCGTTCGCCGCGTGCGCCGCCGCCCACGTGTCGAGATACGCCGGATTTTTGCGCGCGGCTTCGTCGCCCTTCATCGCGTGATCCATGATCTCGAGGGCATAGCCGGGCTTGCGCAGACGTTCGAGGTGGGTGACCGCCAGCGTCCACGCGACCTCATTGACGATGTTCACATCCTCCGGTGACTTGTTCACTGCAGACTTGAACCACGTCAACGCCTGGCGGTAGTTCTGCGACACGCCGACACCCTTTGCGTACAGGTTCCCGAGCAGCAGCATCGCCTCGGGTTCGCCGGACTTGGCGTCCTCGGTGAGCCACGTAAGCGCCTGCGGGTCGAAGTCTGTCGGGGGATCCTGCGCCAGCAGGTAGCGCGCGTACTGCAGCCGCGCGCGGGTATCCCCGGTCAATGCCGCGCGTTTGTAGTAGTCCTGCGCGATCGCAGCATCCTTCGGTACCTGCGTACCTTCGGTGTACATGTGCCCGAGCCACATCAGCGCATTTGGATTTTGCAGATCCGCGGCCTGTTGCAGCAGCGCCTTACCCGACTCGATGTTCTCGTCGCCGTAGGCGCCATCGAGATAGAGCCCCGCCAACGCAAACATCGCCTCGTCGGAGCCGACGGCGATCGCGTGCAAATACTGTTCGAGCACGAATTCCATTGCTTCCTTGCGTGCATCGCCTTCGAGGTCGCGCGCTTCGAGCTGATAAACGCGCGCCAGCATCAGGTTGGCCAGGACGTTGCCGGTTCTACTCGCGGCGTTGAGCCAATCGGCCGACTCGCGAAAGCGGTTTTGCGACAACAGATACGCGCCGATCGCCGCCTGTGCCGCGGAGTCGTCGTTGCGTGCCAGGAAGCCGATCAGCATGCCGGCACTGAACGGCTTGTCCGATTTGGAATCCTCGCTGCGCTCCTCCTGTTCGACCGCGCCTTCGACGGCGTGATAAGCCGCGGTCAGGTCGAAATAGATGTTGCGCAGCGCACCAGTCTTCGGCCGCGCGCTCACCAACATCATGAAGGGGATGTTGTCGCCGCTGTGATACATCGATCCGACCGACGACATGCCGCGGATGCGCAAAAACGCTTCGGCTTCCGACGCCGAAACCACGGGGTACGGTTTTTCGCGGGAGCCGTCGCCCGACAGCTCGATGGATTTGCTGATCTTGTCGACCCACGCCTGGTGCATCGCCGCCGAGTCATCGGCGTCGACGTGCTCGTAGAAGTGTTTCAGCGCGTAATGGCCGGCGAGGCTGCCGTAGTACAGATTGAGGATCGCCGTGCCAACGGCGCCGAGCCGCAGCGGTTCGTCGACCATCAGTTGCAGCGCCTGCTGCTCGAGCGGCGCGAGTTGGCGCATGCGATCGTCGAAGTCAGGGGCCGCGAGAAATGCGGCCCGCAACTCGTCGACCGATACCGGTTCCCCCGTGTCGGCGGCTTTTGCGAGTGTCGAATAGTCGGGCCGGGGAGCGGCCGTCTGGCATCCAGTCAACGCGATCAGCGTGAGCCACAACGCCAACGTGGCGAAACGAATCTGCAAGGGATTTTCCATCGGATGTCGACGCGAAGTGTATCGCACCTTGAGACACCGGTTGATATCGGGTGTTCCGCGGGCACCGTCCGTCAGTTAGTCTGCAATCGCGCGCCGTCGAATCACGAAGGTTCGCAGACGCGAGTGATTGCGAACGCGTCGATATCAAACCAGGGATCGGAACAATGAACCTGCCTTCCTCGATAGCGGTGGTCGCCGCAATTCTCGTCGCGAGCGGCTGTGCCTCATCGACGCGCGTCGTGGCGCCCATTTCACCGGGCGAGGTCGGTGAGTTTCGCCACGGTTTCCTGAACGGCTACCTCCCTGCAGCGGCGTTGCCGGACAGTTTGGCGTTGTTGCCGGCGCCACCGGCACAGGGCTCACCGGCGCAGGCGTCCGACGATGCTGCGTTCCTAGCACTGACCGGGTTTCAAGGGACGCCGCGCGGCGCACTCGCGGCGAAGGACGCCGATCTCGGCTTCCCTCAGGTTGCCCAGACTTTTGCGTGCGCGCTTGGCATTGCGGTATCGGAACAGGACACGCCGAACCTGAACATGCTGCTGCGAAGAACGCTAACGGATGCTGCTCTGGCGACCTACAAGGCGAAGA
>CAYUMA010000378.1:0-11271 GCA_964445675.1 uncultured Pseudomonadales bacterium
AACAGGTCGCCGAGTCGCGGCTTGATCGCGTCGCGCGTGAGCCATGGTGCGGCGTCGATGTCGAGCCCGGACAGGTCGTCGACGATGTCGACCCATGCATACACCCGCGGCGCCTGCGCCAGCGTCAATGCCATCGGCGTCGGGTCGAAGTGCGCAAGCTGCGTCAGCTGTCCATAAATCCCGAAGTCCGCGGCCGACGGCCGCTCGCCCAACACGAACGGCTGCTGTTCGAGAATGCCGTTGAAGATCGTCAGGAAGCGTCGATAGCTCGCTTCGATGACCGGCGCGGTCGTCGCGTTCGAGCCGACGACGTACAGCCGCTCGATCTGCCGCTGCGCAATGAATTGCTTGGCTTTGCGCATCTGCGCTTCCGGTGCGGTGACGGCGGTCCAGCGCGGCAGGATGTCGCCGGCGCGTTCGATGTCGGCCTGGTAGTGCCAGCGGTAGTGGAACATCGCCTTGGTCAGCCATTCGTCCGCGTAGTCTTCGAGCAGGTAGTCGATGAAGGCCGTCACCGGGTCGGTTGGAATGACGGCGCGCGCGTCGAATTCTGTTTCGAAGCGACGGATCAGCGGCGTTGAATCGACAACTGCTTCGAGCTCGCCGTTGGTATCTGGCAGGAAGAACGTCGGCAGCAGCGCGACTTTGGGTTGCGGCAGCCCGGCGCCCGAGTCGTGCCGGCCGATGATCAACTGATACGGAATTCTGCGATAACGCAGCAGTGCGAGCATCTTGCGCGTGTACGGGGACCCGGGCGCACCGCGAAACCGCAAAGGGGTTGGAATCGGCATCCGAAATCTCCTATCGTGCTGAGCGCCCAAACGTCGTGCGGTCAGTGTAGTTCGGCGGCGACGCTTCGACGCAAACACGAGCAAAAAGAGAGCAGGGGGAAGTCGATGTCCGGGCGGGCGGAATTCCGCGACGACGTTCGCAGTTGGCTCGAGGTGCATTGCCCGCGCGAGTTGCGTGGCACCGCGCCGAGCTTCGAAGGCGGCGCCAAGGAGCCGATCAGCGCGGCGCAGCGCAGCTGGTTCGACGCGTGCGCGCAGCGCGGCTGGACCGTGCCGAGCTGGCCGCGCGTGTATGGCGGCGCCGGACTCGATGCCGAGCACCATCGCGCGCTGCGCGCGGAGATGGCGGCCTACGGCGCGCCGGCTCCGCTGACCGGTATGGGCGTCAGCATGATCGGCCCGACGCTGCTCGAATTCGGCACGCAGGCGCAGAAGTCCGAACATCTATCGAGGATCGCGAGCGGCGCGGTGCGCTGGTGTCAGGGCTACTCCGAACCCGGCGCGGGATCCGATCTCGCGGCGCTGAAAACCCGCGCCGAATTGCACGGCGACTCGTATCGGATCAACGGCTCCAAAATCTGGACGTCGTTCGCCGACAAAGCGGATTGGATTTTCTGCCTTGTACGCACCGATCCCAATGCGCCGAAACACGAAGGCATCAGCTTCGTGCTGTTTGCGATGGATCAACCCGGCGTAACCGTGCAGCCGATCCATCTGATCGCCGGCAACTCGGATTTCTGTCAGTGCTTCTTCGACGACGTCAGAGCGCTGAAAGCGAATCTCATCGGCCAGGAGAATCGGGGCTGGACGATCGCCAAACGTTTGCTGCAACACGAACGCGCGTCGATTTCGGGACCCGGCGGCGGCATCCGCGCGCGCGGGTCGCTGACGAACCTCGCCAAGCATTACGCCGGAGATCGTGCGGGCCGGATCGCGGATCCCGCGACGCGTGACGAGGTCGCCGCGATCGAGATGGACGCGCGCGCGTTCGCGCTGACGCTGCGCCGCGCGGCGGAAGAAAACAGCGCCGGACGCACCGAGACTTTCGCGACGTCGATGTTCAAGTATTATTCGACCGAGCTCGATGCTCGCCGGGCCGAAGCCAACGTCCGTTTTATGGGGACGCGCGGTGTCGGCTGGGACGGCCCTGATTTCACGCAAGAGGAGCTGTCGACGACGCGACTGTGGCTTTTCGGTAAGGCGTTGACGATCGCCGGGGGCAGTTCCGAAGTGCAGCTCAACATCGTCGCCAAACGCGTGCTGGGATTGCCCGACTGAATCGATTTCCACCCATCCGGCCTCGGCCGGACATTTAACTTGAAGACAGGAGAGGCACATGAGTGCAGATGGAAGCTGGAACGTAACGATGAATACGCCGATGGGCGCGCAGAAAGCGACGCTGACGCTGGCGACGGCCGGCGACAAGCTGACCGGGCAGATGAAGGGGCCGCAAGGCGCGCTTGATCTGAACGACGGCAAGGTCGCGGGTGACACGGTGAGCTGGTCGGCGAACATTGCCCAGCCGATGCCGATGAAGCTGGAGTTCTCCGGCAAAGTCACCGGCGACAAAATCGCCGGCAACGTCAAGCTCGGTGCATTCGGCAACGCGTCCTTCGAAGGCACGCGCGCCTGACGTTCGCGCCAACGACGTGATCGGGGTGCGCCGCGCGACCGTTGCGCGGCGCAACTCTTTTTGAAGAGCGTTCTGGGAAAAGCGTTTTCGGGAGAGCGTTCGGGAGAACCCACCATGGCTGACTCGGCCGTGAAGCCGTTTCGAATATTCGGCTCGGAGATGTCGCCCTATTCGGTGAAGGTCCGGTCGTATTTTCGCTACAAAGACATTTCACATCAATGGGTTGTACGTAATACATCGAACCAGGATGAATACCGCAAGTACGCGAAGATTCCGCTGATTCCGCTCCTCGTCACACCCGATGACGAAGGGGTGCAGGACTCGACACCGATCATCGAGCGCGTGGAGGCGGCGTATCCGACGCCGTCGATCCATCCCACCGATCCTGTCGCCAACTTCGTGTCGGCGTTGCTGGAAGAATTCGGCGACGAGTGGGGCAACAAATGGATGTTCCATTACCGCTGGGCGCGCGACGTCGATCAGATCAGTTCGGCGGGTCGCATTGCGCGGCAAACCGCGCCGCGCGCGGATCAGAATCAACACGCCGAAACGACCGCGCAGATCCGCGCCCGGATGGTCGATCGCGTCTGGTTCGTCGGATCTAACGAGATGACCGCGCCGCAGATCGAAGCATCGTTCGAAGCGGCGATCGATCTGCTCGAGACGCACCTGGCCGCGCGCCCTTATCTGTTTGGCGCACGTCCGGCATTCGGCGATTTCGGGGTTTGGGGACAGCTTTACTGCGCGTGGACGGATCCGACGGCCGGCGCGTTGATCGAGGGCCGCGCGCCGTCGTTGCTCGCGTGGATCCACCGGATGTTGTGGCCGCGGGCCGAAGGTGAGTTCGAGCCGTTCTCGAGCCTGTCGCCGACGCTGCTGCCGTTGCTCGAAACGAGTGTGGGGCGCCTGTTCCTGCCGTGGAGCATCGCGAACGCGAATGCGATCGACGTTGGCGCCGAGTCGTTCAGCGTGACGCTCGATGGACGCATGTGGACGCAGAAGCCGCAGAAATATCACGCGCGGTCGTTGGCGGCGCTGCGCGAGAAATATGCGGCGATCTCCGACAAACGTGCGATCGATGCCGTGCTCGATCGTGCGGGCTGCGGCGTGGCGTTCAGTCAGCCGCACTGACGGCGCTCGTGCCGGCTATCCCGACCGCAGACTCGATCACGGCGTCGTGGCTCACGGATGTTCTGCATGCGGCAGGGCATCGCGCAACCCGCGTGCGCGACTTCACGCGAACACAGATCGGGACCGGGCAGATCGGCAAGTGCATCCGATTCACACTCGATCTCGAGGGTAACGATCCGACCGCGCCGCGCTGCCTCGTCGGCAAGTTTCCGTCCGACGACCCGATCAGTCGCGCAACCGGCGTGGCGCTTTCGAACTACGTCAAGGAAGTGACGTTTTATCGGGAGCTCAAACACCGGCTCTCGATCAACACCCCGCGTTGTTATTACGCGCAGATCGACGGTGTCGGGCCCGACTTCGCGCTGCTGCTCGAAGATCTCGCGCCGGCGCGCCAGGGCGATCAACTCGCCGGATGCTCGATCGATGTCGCGCGCGCGGCCGTGCTGGAACTCGTCGGCTTGCACGCGCCGAGCTGGTGCGACGCTTCGCTGCGCGGCATCGAGTGGCTGTCAGAGCCGAACGCGGCGAGCGCCGCGCTGGTGCGGGCGCTCTATCAAAATCACCTGCCGGGATTTCTCGATCGTTACGGCTCCCGGCTCGCGCCCGATGAGATCGCGATCATCGAGGATGTGGCAGGCTCCACGGGCGCGCCGTTCCAAGCGCTGCCATCGCCGTTTGCGCTGATCCACATCGACTATCGGCTCGACAATCTGTTGATCGATGAGCGCACAAATCCGCCGAAGATCTCCGTGGTCGACTGGCAGAGCGTCACGCTCGGCAGTCCGCTGCACGACGTGGCGTATTTTCTCGGCGCGGGCTTGCTCGCCGAGGATCGCCGCGGCGCGGAAGCGGGCATCGTGCGCGCGTATCACGCAGCGCTGAGCGCGGCCGGGATCAACGATTATCCGTGGGCGCAGTGCTGGAGTGATTATCGGCGCGGCGCGTTCGCGGGATTCACGGTCACCGTCATCGCATCGATGCTCGTGCAGCAGACGCAGCGCGGCGACGACATGTTCACGGTGATGGCGCGGCGCCACGCGCGCCACGCGCTCGATGTCGGCGCACGCGAGTTTCTTATCTGATACGCGCTGTGTCGTACGGCTCGATCAGTGCGGCGCCTCGCGTTGGCGAACAAAGACGCGCGTCAGGTGCCGCGAATCGACGTGTTTGCCTTGCAGGTCGATCTGCAACACCAGCGTGTCCGCGTCGGTCAGCGTGTAAATCTCGCGGACGTTCAACGGATCGCTCTTCGTCACGACGATCAGTTGCTGCTTGTCGTCCCAACCCGCTTCGATCGTAAAAAGGCCGCGCTTTTGCGTGCCCCACTTCAGGTCCCGATAAGGACTCCCGGGATACTCGATGCCCATGGATGCCGCGTCTTGAGCGATCGTCATCTGCGTCGTCGTCACCATCGGCAGCAGCGGCATCGGTCCGCCGAAGTAAGGCTGATCGGAATCGCCCGATGTGTTCCCTGTGCGCGCGTCGCGAACTTGAGAGTCTTCACCGCGGCCTGGTGGTCGCAGAGGCGGGTCGCTGCGCGTAACGTCGAGTTGCCACGTGCCCGACAGATCCACCGCGGCGGGTGAGCGCGTGTCGAGGTGAGTACAAGCCGCGAGCGCCAACGCAAGCGTGAGTGCGAAGAGTCCTGAGAATCTCACGCGGTGCGCAGTCAGACCGCGTGCGGCTGCAGCACTGCGGGTGCGGGTGCGAGTGCCGGGCCCGACGCGTGACCGGCGAAGTCGGTCCAGCGGTGCGAGTCGTAGTCGTACAGTTTGCAGTGCGTGACGCAGTCGCGCAGCAACGCCCGTGAGAATACCTGCGATACCTGAGCGGGTTCGTGCAGCACCTGGTTCGCCGCTTCGAGGTTGTACAGCGGGATGCGTACATCCAGATGGTGTGCCGGATGTTCCATGATGTTGTTCAAGATGCGCCCGAGCTTCAACGGAAACAGCACGTGCACCGTGGTGCAACCGGTGTCGCGCGCGGCCTCCCATTGGTCGATGTCGTTGTACCAAGGCAGCAGCGGGTGCGTGTGATGCAGGTAGATCACGGTGCCCATGATCCAGTTCCACAGCAAGAACGGCACGACGAATCCGGTCAACACGAGGACCGTCGCGCTCTGGCCCGTGACGATTGCGGCGCCGATCAACGCGCCGATCCACACGACGCCGAATCCGAGCGCTAACAACGAATCCACGGTGAACTCGCCGCGCTGCGTCGGAATTTCCTTGGACGACGCGAAGAACAGCTTCCGCCACCACAGTTCAACGAGGTAGTAGGCGCCGCAGCCATAACCCGAGCGATAGAAGCGCTCGGCACGCTGGCGCCACGGGGACATGCCGTCGAACTCGGCTTTGGACAGCGGCGTCCAGACGTAGTCCATGCCGCGCAGGTTCGTGTACACGTGATGGCCGAGGTTGTGCCCGACTTCCCACAAGCTGTACGGGGTCAACGACGGCGCGAACAACAATCGGCCGACCCACCGATTGAGCAAACGGCGCGTGAACAGACTTTGATGGCATGCGTCGTGACCCAGCACGAACAGCCGCGCAATCACCAAACCCAGTGCCAGCGACGCAGTCACCTTGACGAAAATGTTGGGGGCGAGCACGACAATCGCCGACGCGATTGCAAAAAGTCCGAAGTCGAAGATGCACAGAGCGGCGGCTTTGAAGTCTGAACTCTGGCGAAAGGGTCTGATGCTCTGACGTTGGGTTACGCGGCTCATTGGACAATTTCAGATGAGGCGCACGGATTATGGCCTTTTGGATTGACAATTGCAGGCGTCTGGCGCACCGTGCCGCCCACATTGAGAACGCGCCACCTGCTTCCACCGTGAAGCTCGTCATCTCAATCCTCTTATCAATCCCCCGTTCGCTCCAGTTGCGCGTGGAACACGGTTTACGCGCAATGTCGTACGCGTCCCGAATTTCGGGCGCGCGGTGAGCGCTCAAGGAAGACAATACAAGTGACAGATTCACGATTTGCCGAGCTCGGCATCATCGAGCCGTTGTGCCGTGCATTGGCCGCGGCGCAGTACTCAATCCCCACGCCGATTCAGACCCAGGCAATCCCACAACTTCTATCCGGTAAGGACCTGCTCGGCATCGCGCAGACGGGCACCGGCAAAACGGCGGCGTTCGCCGTGCCGATCCTGCAGCGACTGTCGCAAAGCCCGCCGGCGGGACCCGACACCGTGCGCGCGCTGATTCTTGCGCCGACGCGCGAACTCGCAATTCAGATCGGTGAAGATTTCGCATGCTATGGCGAACATCTGAACCTGCGCTTCGCGACGATTTTCGGCGGCGTTGGCCAGAACCCGCAGGTGACCGCGTTGAAGCGCGGCATCGATGTGTTGATCGCAACGCCCGGGCGCCTGCTCGATCTCGTTAGCCAACGCCTGGCGCGCTTGGACAAGGTATCGATGCTCGTGCTCGATGAAGCGGATCGTCTGCTCGACATGGGTTTTATCCGCGACGTGAAGCGGATCGTGGCGTTGTTGCCGAAAGCGCGCCAGTCGTTGCTGTTCTCCGCGACGATGCCCGGCGAAGTGGCGACGCTCGCGCGCGAGATTCTGCGTGACCCGGTCCGTATCGACGTGTCGCCGAAGACGATCACCGTCGATCAGACGGACCAGCACGTCGTGTTCGTCGAAAGCAGCGACAAACGCCACGTGTTGACGAAGCTGCTGCGCGACCCACAGGTCACGCGCGCAATCGTGTTCACGCGCACCAAACACGGTGCGAATCGCGTCGCCGAACAGCTCGACCGGGCCGGTATCAATGCCGAGGCGATCCACGGCAACAAATCGCAGAACGCGCGGCAGCGTGCGCTCGAACAGTTCAAGACCGGCAAGGCCTGGGTGCTGGTCGCGACCGACATCGCCGCGCGCGGCATCGACATCGATGCGGTGAGCCACGTGTTCAACTTCGAATTGCCGCACGAGCCCGAGAGCTACGTGCATCGGATCGGCCGCACCGGGCGCGCCGGCGCATCCGGCATCGCGACTTCGTTGTGTGATGCGTCCGAACGGCCGCGGCTGCGCGCAATCGAGCGACTGATCCGTCGCCCGATCAGTGTGATGCAGGTGCAGATCGACGCCAGCGAGCGCGAGGCGGAGCCGGTTCGCGCGGCGCAACCACGCGCGTCACAACCACGTGGCCGGCAGGGCCAGGCACCGTCGCGCAGCACAGCGGCACCGTCAGGGCAGCGCCGCCGCCGCTCGAGTCAGGGTCGTGGCGCGCCGCGGTCCTCGGCGTCGTCGTTCAATCGCTGACTAACGTTTACGCTTTGGCGCTCGGCCGTGACGACACGGCCGCGTGCCAGCGCCACAGGTTTGTCAGGGAAGCATCGGGCTTCAGATCCACCAACGAGCCGGCAAAGTCGATCGTGACGAGGCCGGTAATGTCGGCGATCGAATACGCGTCATCGGCCATGTACTGGCGCTGTGACAACTCGCGGTCGAGGCGTTTGTAGAAGGCGCGCACCGCGGCATCGCTCGTCTCTTTCGCCTGGGGATTCTGCTTGAACCGTCCCGGCGCCATCTGCGCGACGATCGGTCCATTGACCCACGACACACCGACCTGGCTCAAGAGCTCGAGCTCGAGCTGACGATTCGCCATGTCGATGCGGCCGATCTCGTAGGGGGTCGTGCCGAACAGCGCCGGCTTCGGCTGCAGCGCTTCGAAATACCGGCAGATCGCGACCGACTCTGCGATGCAGCTGCCGTCGTCGAGTTCGAGTACCGGGATTTTGCCGCTTGGGTTTTTCTTCAGAAACTCGGGCGACTTGTGTTCCGCCTTCATCATGTCGACCTGCACCAGCGGCACCGTAATGCCTTTTTCGGCGAGGAAGATGCGCACGCGGCGAGGGTTCGGGGCTCGCGTAAGTTCGTATAGTTTCATAGTGACCTCGGTTGCAGGAACGGTGGGTGAAATGTGACGGTGTACTGTGGCGTGCGGCAGTGCGGTGTCGTTTGCGGGAGTCAGTTGGTCGCCGCGTGGATCGACTCCGATCGTTCTTCGCGCACAAAGAACATGATCGCAAGTCCGGCGCCGAGCAGGAACAGAATCGACGCGAAGCCCGCCCGCTGGCTGTGGAAAAATCCGGTCACGCCGGCGACCAGGATCGGCGCGATGAACGTCGTCACCTGACCGGACAGCGCGTACAAGCCGAAGAACTTCGTCATCTCGTGTTCGGGCGCGATGCGCGCCAGCATCGTGCGGCTGCTCGCGTACGCCGACGTGATGAAGAGCGCGAACAGCACGGAGATCGCCAGATACGTCAGTTCCGGAATCGTCTGGAAGAACGGAAAGTCCCATACCGGACGATCGAGTCCGTCCATTTCGATGAAGAACATGCTCGTCGGGGTGATCGAGATCGCGGCGAAGAGTGCAATGATGTTGCCGCCGATCGTGACGATGATCGCTTTTTTCGAACCAAACAGGTCGTCGAGCCAGCCGCCGATCAGGCCGGCGGCGATCGCAAACACCGTCAGAAAGATGCCGACGAGCAGGCGTTCCGCGCCGCCCCAACCGAATACGCCGGACGCGTAGATCATGCCGAACGTCATGATCGCCACTTTGCCGTCGTTGAACAGCATGCGCGCGCCGAGATACAGCGCGATGTTGCGGTAGTGGCGCAGCTGCCGCACGGTTTGCCAGACGTCGGCCAGGCCGCTGCGCACCGCCTGCGCCGCGGTTACGCCAGTGCCGGTTTGATCCGGCGTGAAGAGGAACAGCGGCAAGGAGAAGAGCACCAGCCAGATCGCGGTAATCGGCCCCGCGATTCGATCGTGCTCGAACGTCGCGGCATCGAGTCCGAACAGCACGTGGTCCGGCAGGAAGCTCCAATGCAGCAGGCCGTTCGCCGGCAGCGCGAAGCAGTACAACATAAAAACCAGAATGATCAGCGCGCCGCCATTGCCGAGACTGAGCCCCAGGCCCGAGAGGCTGCCCAGCTTCGGATACGGCACGATCGACGGCAGCATCGAATTATGGAAAACCTCCGAGAAGGCCGAGCCGGTGCCGGCGATCGTCAGCGCAATCGCAACTGTGATGATTCCCGCGCCGGCATCGCCGGGAACGGCGTACCACAACATCATGATCGCCGGCACCATCATGATGACGAACGCACCAATCCACGGTTTGCGCCGGCCGACTTTGTCCGCGATCGCGCCGAGGAACGGCGCAAGGCACGCCGTGATGATTCCCGCAAATCCGTTGATGTAGCCCCAGACTTCCTGACCGCGGACCGGATCGCCGATCACTTCGGTGCTGAAGTACGGTCCGAAGATATAGATGACGACGAGGATGTAGTACGGATTGCGCGCCCATTCGAAGAGCGCCCAGCTGACCTGGCCCAGACGACCGGACTGGGGGGCACCAAGGGACACCGGTGTTATGATGCTGGATGCGCTCATGAGGGCTCGTTAGAGCGCAAAGTGCGTCGCTTGTCCGGGCACGACTGCCCACGTGATCAAGAGCGCATTGACGAACGCGGCGAGATAGACGCTACCGGTTGCTCGTTGGAATACCGCCGAAATGACGCCGGCGATGGCCAGCAGCACGACGAACTGGATCGCGAGGATCGTCAGAAGGGGTTCGCCGAGCGGCAGCGGCATCCCGAACAGCAACGGCACGTACTGGATCGCCAGCAGCGCGAGGAAGCCGTTGGTCAGTATCAGCACACAGCGGACGGCCGCGCGGCGGATCCGTCCGCCGATCACGAATTGATGCAGGGCCGCACCCTGGACGACGAAAAACACCGTCATCGGCAGCAGGTACATGAAGTACGGCGCGACGTGCCATGGCGCGAACTTTTTGAACGCGATGACCCAGAAGCGAAAGTCGACGGAAAACGCCGCGTCGACCGCGACCAGCAGCAGGTAACAGAACCCGACGATGCCGACGGCGAGCGCCGCCGCGCCGACGAGCTTGCCGGCGCTGAATCCCTCGGGCCAGAGCCCGACCGATGCCAATGTGGAAGAGCCGCGCCCGAGGATCCCGAGCGCGGCGGTCGCGATCAGCGTGTTGACGGTCACCCACAGCATCAGACCGTTCGTCAACTGCTGCGGCGCCTGATCCGTCACCGGCCAGAAAACATCGGCTGCGTGAAACAGCGGAAAGTACGTCAGTACCGGAACGACGGCGGTCAGTGCGGCGCTCATGCCGGGGCGCACCAGCTTCGTCTTCGTTTTTCCTTTGACGCTCAACGGACGTATCACGCGCCATTGCAGGGCCGTCAGGCCGAGGCCGAGTATCACGCCGACCATACCGAGCAGCGCGACCAGCGTCGTGATTTCCTTCCAATACCAGATCTGGTGGTGCGCGGGGCGCGGCGTGCCGCCCTGCCGCGTCGCGGCAAACCAGTCGAGTGCCGCGGCGATTGCGGGGGTGGACAGGTGATCGCCCGGATGCGTCACCGGCGGTACGTACAGAATGCGCGCACTGTTTTCGTCGAGACGGCCGTACTGTCGCTCCGGCACGACGGTGTCTAGCGTGCCGAAAATCTCCTTGAGCTTCAACGAATCGGTGACCTGCGCACCGGTGGGTACACCCCACATCGACGCGGAGAATTCGTCGAATGCGCCGAACACGACCGCGAGGTTGTGCGGGAACGTCAGTGTTCCCTGCGGAGCGCCGAACCTGCCGGGCGCCGATCCTTCGAGCACCATCGAGCGATAGCCATCGGGATTCGCCGCCGCCGCCGCGAGAA
>CAYUMA010000379.1:0-4695 GCA_964445675.1 uncultured Pseudomonadales bacterium
AAGGGTATGCCGGTAAGCGTTACTACGGCGGCTGTGAGGAGGTCGACAAGGTCGAGGTGCTCGCAATCGAGCGCGCGAAAACGTTGTTCGGCGCCGCATTCGCGAATGTGCAACCGCACTCCGGATCGCAAGCCAACGCCGCGGCCTATCTCGCGCTGCTGTCGCCCGGTGACGTCGTGCTCGGTATGAGCCTCGACGCCGGCGGCCACCTCACGCACGGCGCGCCGGTGAACTTCTCCGGCAAGATGTACCGCGCGGTCCAATACGGCCTCGACCCCGCAACCGGCGAAGTCGATTACGAGCAAGTCGAAGCGCTTGCGAAGCTGCACCGACCGAAGCTGCTGATTGCCGGCTTCTCGGCGTACTCCCGCCGGATGGACTGGCAGCGCTTTCGCGACATAGCGGACTCGGTGGGCGCGTATTTCCTGGTCGACATGGCGCACGTCGCGGGCCTCGTGGCGACGGGGCTGTATCCAAACCCGGTGCCGTTTGCCGACGTCGTGACGTCGACGACGCACAAGACGCTACGCGGTCCGCGCGGCGGCCTGATCCTCGCGCGCAGCAATCCCGAGATCGAGAAGAAACTCAACTCGGCATTGTTCCCCGGCACGCAGGGCGGTCCGCTGATGCACGTGATCGCCGCGAAAGCGGTGTGCTTCAAGGAAGCAATGGAGCCCGAGTTCAAGGTGTATCAGCGCCAGGTGCTCGCCAACGCCCGCGTGATGGCGACGGAATTTCAGCAGCGCGGCTACAAAGTCGTCTCCGGCGGTACCGACAATCATCTCTTCCTGCTCGACTTGATCGACAAGCCGATCACCGGCAAGGCCGCCGACGCGGCATTGGGGCGCGCCAACATCACGGTCAACAAGAATGCCGTGCCGAATGACCCACGCTCACCGTTCGTCACCAGTGGGCTTCGAATCGGTACGCCGGCGGTGACGACGCGCGGCTTCAAGGAAGCCGAATGCAAAACGCTGACGCACTGGATGTGCGACGTGCTCGACGACCTGTCGAACGACAACATGATCGCGACGGTGCGGCTGAAGGCACTCGAGTTGTGTCGCCGCTTTCCCGTCTACGCGACCGCGGACTGAGGCGGCCTCGTGCATTGTCCGTTCTGCGGCGCCGATGACACGAAGGTCATCGATTCACGCCTCGTCGCCGATGGCGATCAGGTGCGCCGCAGACGCGAATGCCAGACGTGCAGCGAACGGTTCACGACGTTCGAAACCGCAGAACTCGTGATGCCGCGCATCGTCAAGCGCGATGGTGTCCGCGAACCGTTCAACGAAGACAAGCTGCGCTCGGGTCTCTTGCGCGCGCTCGAAAAACGTCCCGTCAGCACCGAGGAAATCGAGGCCGGGATCGCGCGCATCATGCATCGCCTGCGTTCCTCCGGTGAGCGCGAATTGCCGTCGCGTTTCGTCGGTGAAGAAGTGATGCGCGAGTTGCGCCAGATGGACGGCGTCGCCTACGTGCGTTTCGCATCGGTCTACCGCGATTTCCAGGACGTGAGTGAGTTCCAGGAAGAGATCCGCAAGCTGACGCATCGTCGCGACGAAGACGTCGCCGCGAAGACCAAGGGCGACTCTTAGTCGCTCCACTCGTGCAGGCGTCCGACCTACTCTTTCTCGATGCCGCCATTGAACTGGCGCAACGCGGCTTGTACTCGACGACGCCGAATCCGCGCGTGGGCTGTCTGATCGTGCGGGACGGTCGTGTCATCGGGCGTGGCTGGCATCGGCGCGCCGGCGGTCCGCACGCCGAGGCGGCAGCGCTGGCGAATGCGGCAGAGTCAAACCCAAGCCAATCTGTCGTCGGGGCGACGTGTTACGTCTCGATGGAGCCGTGCACGCACTTCGGGCGCACACCGCCGTGCGCAGATGCACTGATCGCCGCGCGGATTGGTCGCGTCGTTATTGCATCGCTCGATCCCAATCCGCGCGGCTCCGGCGGGGTCGACCGTTTGCGTAACGCCGGCATCGCGGTCGACGTTGTCGAGCGCAGTGCGGCGCGCGCGCTGAACGAGGGATTCTTTAAGCGATTCACGTCGCAGCGGCCCTGGGTGCGCATCAAGGTGGCGGCATCGCTCGACGGTCGCACTGCAATGGCATCGGGCGAGAGTCGGTGGATCACCGGCGAGGCGGCGCGCGCCGATGTGCAGTATTGGCGTGCGCGCAGCTGCGCGATCGTCACCGGCGTCGGCACCGTGCTCGCCGATGATCCGCAACTGAACGTGCGCGCACCCGAGTTCGCGGTCGACGGGATCCTGCGTCAGCCGCTGCGGGTCGTCGTCGATTCGCGGTTGCGCACGCCGGTGGGTGCGCGCGTATTCGAGTCGCCCGGCGAGGTATTGCTCGCGAGTGTCGCGACGACGACGACGGCTGCGCCGGCCGGCGCGGCCACGTTCGTCACGGCCGGACCTCGCGTCGATATCGACGCGCTGCTGGCGGAGCTCGCGCGGCGCGGTGCCAATGAAGTATTGATCGAGGCGGGTGCCACGCTGACGGGAGAGGTGTTGCGTCTGGGTCTCTGGGACGAGGCGATCGTCTACGTTGCGCCGAAGCTCCTTGGCCGCGACGCCCGCCCCCTTGCGGAGTTGTCGGTCATAAGTTTGCATGATGCGATTCAGGGGACGATCACCGATGCGCGTCTGATCGGCGGTGACCTGAGGTTGCAGATTTTGCGCGTGGAGCCGAAGCCCGTAGACTAGACAGCGACTGGGGAGCGTTGCGGATAGCGGGAATCGCGATCTGGAGATCGCTCCCACACCTCGCCACTGGAGATCATGCATGACTAACGTGAAGACGATTGAAGGCGGTTTCAGCGGCACCGGACGCAAATTCGCGATTGTGGCGGGCCGCTTCAACGGCTATGTCGTCGACAGCCTCGTGCAGGGCGCGATCGATACGCTGTTGCGCCACGGCGTCAACGCGAAGGACATCACGCTGGTCAAAGTACCGGGGTGCTTCGAATTGCCGCTGGCGGTCAAGCGGGTCGCGGCAAGTAAGGTCCCTCACGACGCGATCATCGCACTCGGCGCGGTGATTCGCGGCGCTACACCGCACTTCGACTATGTCGCGGGTCAATGCGCGGCCGGGCTTGCGCGCATGAGCCTCGAGTTGTCGCTGCCGGTCGCATTCGGCGTGTTGACGACGGATTCGATCGATCAGGCGATCGAACGAGCCGGCACCAAGGCGGGTAACAAAGGCGCCGACGCCGCGATGACCGCGCTCGAGATGGCCAGCTTGCTCGACGAACTCGAGTGAACGCCACGGGAGTGCCATTGGCGCGGGGGCGTGATGACTGAAGCGCACTTCGACGCGTGGTCGCGACGCCGGGCGCGTCGGTTGCTGCTGCAGGCGTTGTATCAGTGGCAGATGTCAGGCACCGACGCGGCCGACATCGAGCGACAGTTCGGCGAGGATCCGAATTTCGCGCGCGTCGATAGAATCTTCTTCCACGAAGTGCTGCGCGGTGTGATTGATAACACACTCGCGTTGGACGCATGCCTCGCACCGTTGCTGGATCGCAAGGTCATGGAGCTCGACCGCGTCGAGCTTGCGTTGCTGCGAATGGGTGTCTACGAGCTCTGTTTCCGTCACGACGTGCCGTTCAAGGTCGCGATCGATGAAGCGGTGGGTCTCGCGCGCGTGTTCGGTGCCGAAGAGAGTCATCGTTACGTCAACGGCGTGCTGGACAAGGTCGCACGCGCCCAACGGGCACGTGAAGTGGCGGCTGATGCATGAATTCGAACTCATCGATCGATTGATCGAGATCCTCGGTGACACTACGCGCGGGCCTTCGGTGTTGTTGGGGCCAGGCGACGACGCGGCGCTGACCGCGCTGCCCGCGAACTCTTTGATCGTCAGTTCGATCGATGCGCTCGTTGCCGACGTGCACTTCCCGGCTGCTGCGCCGGCCGACCTCGTGGGTTTTCGTGCGTTGGGCGTCAGCCTGTCGGACCTCGCGGCGATGGGCGCTGAACCTGCCTTCGTGCTGATCGCGTTGACGCTGCCGCAGGATTCCGATCAATGGCTGGAGGGATTCGCGTACGGCGTGGCCGCCGCGGCTTCGCGCTTTGGCGTGAAGGTCGTGGGTGGCAACCTGACCCGTGGCCCCCTCAATATCACGGTCAGCGTGCACGGTCACGTGGCGCCCGGCGACGCGTTGACGCGATCGGGTGCGAAGCCGGGTGACCTCGTCTGCATCAGCGGCCTGCTCGGCGGGGCGGCGGTCGCGCTCGCGGGCGATCTGCTTCGGCCGCCTGCGCTTGCGGACCTGCTCGGGAGCGAACCTTCGAGTGCGCTGTATCCGCTGCGCCGTTATTACCTGCCGGAGCCGCGGATTGCGCTCGGGCGGGCGCTGCGCAACTTCGCAAGCGCGGCGATCGATGTCTCCGACGGGCTCGTCGCGGATCTGGCGCACCTGTGTTCTGCGAGCGGCGTCGCCGGCGAGATCGAGCTTGAGTCGTTGCCGGTCGTCGCCGGTTGTGCAGCGGAACTTGCGGCCACCGGCGGCGACGACTACGAACTGTGTTTTACGGTGGCACCGCAGCATCGCGCGGCCCTGACCACGTTGCCCGATGTCGTTTCCGTGATCGGTGCGATCGACGAAGGCCACGGCGTCGTCGTTCGCGACCGCGGCCGACTTGTGTCGTTGGCGCACCGGGGATTTCGACATTTCAGCTGAGGC
>CAYUMA010000380.1:0-5440 GCA_964445675.1 uncultured Pseudomonadales bacterium
CGACACGCTCGCCGAAGCGAGGATCGGGTACCCCGACAACGAGGCAGTCGTACACGGCCGGGTGGCGTTTGACGACCTCTTCGACCTCCTCCGGATAGACCTTCTCGCCGGCGCTGTTGATGCACATGCTGCCGCGACCGAGCAGCGTGATGCTGCCGTCGGCTTCGACGCGCGCGAAGTCACCGGGGAAGCTGTAGCGCACGCCGTCGATGACACGGAACGTCTCCGCCGACTTCTTCGGATCCTTGTAATAACCGATCGGCACCTGGCCGCTGAGGCCGATCTTGCCGACGACGCCCGATCCGGGTGCCACGACGCTGCCGTCGTCTGCGAACACGCGCACGCCTTCACTCAACTGGAACTTGGCCGTCTGCGCGCTGCTGTCGCGCGTCGAGACATTGCTCGCCATGCCGCCTTCGGTGGATCCCATCGTGTCCAGCAGCATCATGTCGTGGTGCGCGAGCAGTGCCTGCTTGACCTCGGCGCTCCACATCACACCGCTCGAGATGATGCGCTTCAGCGACGTCAGGTCGTACGGTTCACCGCGGTCCCGCGCGGTATCGAGCGCACCGAGCATCGGTTTCGCGAACGCATCGCCGACGATTGCGATATTCGTCACCCGGTGCGCCGCCACTTCGGCAAACATCAGATCCGGATCGAGTCCCAACTTCGAAATCGTCACGACGGCGCCGCCCGACAACATCGGTAGCAGCGTACCCAGCCACAGGCCGGTGCCGTGCATCTGCGGACAGGCGGCGAGACTGCGCGGCAGCGCATCCATGTCCTGCATCTGGCGGATCAGATCCGGCAGTTGCGTCACAGCCGTCGGTGGCGGCAGTCCCGCGAGCGCAACCGCGGCGTTCGCAAGACCCTGACAGAACGTGCCGTTGTGATACATGACGCCCTTCGGCATCCCGGTCGTGCCGCCCGTATACAACATGTACACATCGTCGGCCGGACGATCGATTCGAGGCGCCGGCGCTGTACTGCGAAGCGACCGTTCGAAGTCGATCGCGCCGTGCAGCAACGACTCGGTGCCGTCATCGACTTGAACCCACAGTTTGATGCGCGGCAGCTTCTCGCGAATTTCCCAGATGCGCATCGCGTACGTCGCCTGATAGATCACGGCTTCGACGTCGGCGTTTTCGAGCAGATAAACCAGCTCGTCCGACTTATAGCGATAGTTCACGTTGATCGGACAGCCGCGCATCTTGAAGACACCGTGGTGCGCCTCAGAGTATTCGTTGGAGTTGTGCAGATAGATGCCGACTTTCGCACCGGCCTGCAGGCCACGCGACCCCAACAGCTGCGCGATGCGCGCGGCGCGGTCATCAAACTCGGCCCAGGTACGCGTGACGCCGCCGCAGATCAGCGCGGGCTCGTCCGGCACCGTATCGGCGATCAGCTCAAACGCGGTTGCAAAGTGAAAGTCCATCGCGCGCCCCCCTCGTTGTCCCGGCGTGCATTGTGTTCGAAAAACGCGGTGCCAGGCGTTGCAAAACGTGCAGACCGTGTACGGGCGCCAGGCACCGGCGCCCGCTCCAACGCGTCTGCCTAGTGCGGCCAACAGTTGGTGAATTCGACCAACGCGCCAGTCGCTACGTGCCAACCGCGTTCGCAACTAACGCGTTTACTTTAACTAAAACATGGAGTTAGCGGAATTCGTGCGAGTTGGCACAGGAAGTGAATATCGATCGTCGAGGTCGAGTGAAAACGGGCAGAAATGAGAGGAGGCCCACGAATGAACACAGCGTCCACCGAGTCCCAATCAGTCGCGCGCAGCTACCACCGTCGCGCTACCCCCTGGGGGGTTCGCATATTGCTCGGCGTGTCGATTCTGTTCGGGATCTGGGTCGACGTCAGCAACATCCCTTCGTCCGTGCCGAACACTTCATCGAAGAGCGCGTCACCAATCAGCGCGGATCGTAATCAGATCCGTTTGCTCGGCCTGAACGACGAACCCTCCACCGTTGGCACCATCGTCAAAACGCTGGCGTCGCGGCGCTCGTAGCAACGCTCGTAGATATGACAAGGAACACGACCATGCGCCAGAGCAGTTTCAATCGGCGTCTCCAATTGGATCGACGCAATGGCTTGCTCGCCGGCGTCTGCGCCGGCGTCGCGAGATACCTCGACGTCGATGTCACGTGGGTGCGCATTGCCGCGGTGATCGCCGCTGCCGTGGTGACCAAGTGCGCGCTCGCGATCTACATCATCGCGTGGTTACTGCTCGACGACCGCGACGAAACCTGACGCCAGCCGACGAACGTAGTCCCCCGCTTGCCCGGCTTTCACGCCGGGCTCTTTTTTTCCCCGGTGCCTTTCAGCAGGAGATCAGGCATGCGCCCGGCGGCGCCGTTGGCGTCACGTCGAGCGAGAGTTCGTCGAAGTCCTTCGCGACGTCGAGCAGGGTCTTCGACAGCTCTCGGTGTTGCTCCGGCGTCAGCGAGTTGACGATCTCGATGGTGAGATCGCGGTACAGGTTCTGGTTGACGGAGAGCGCCGCCGCATACTCGTCGCCATACCAGCGTTCGCGATTGAAGGTCAATCCGCGAAACGCGAGCGAGAACTCGACATACCCATCGCGTTTGCGCACCTGCGCGGCGAGCGCCTCGGCATAGCGGCGCCGATAGTCGGCCCAGCTGCGATCATCCGGCACCCAGCGCGCGCTGAACTGATTGATCAGCCGCCGCTGGTCGTCGTTCAGACGGCCGGTGACTGTTTCGAAGTTCTCGCGCAGTTCGCGCGCCCACTTCTCGCGGCGCGCGTCGACCGACAGCTTCTCGTACGGTTTGATGTACTTCAGCGTGTCCTTCTCGAACTCTGCCTTGAACCGATCGAGCTGAGCGTCGGTCGCGGAGTACATCAGCTGCGTCGAAAGCGGCAGGCTCGCTTCGAGGATCCGCTGCCACCAGGCTTCGACTTCTTGCCGGAAGACGAACATCTCCTCGACCGTCGCACCGTCGGCCAGCGCAACATCGAGTTGCCGCACGGTCCGTGCGTACACCGGCAATTCGGTGGTGCGATGCCAGTACAACACGGCGTCGAGTTCGGCATTGAAGTACGTCTGCTGCGCCGCGTCGAGGTTCAAGTAGTCGTCCGCCGACCAGCGCACCAACCGATCGACGTTGTTGTACGCGAGCTTGACGCCGCAACCGGTCGCCCCCCAGGCACACGCCAGCAGCAGCAGCATCCGCCACACAGGCGCGCGCCGCGCACACGAACTCACGTGACCCCTATCCCGTTTGATGGGCAGCTCCCCCCGCCGGATGCGTAGCGCTCTTTGCGCGGGGCGTCAGGCGTGCGCCAACGAAGTTGATGATCCAGCGACCGATCAACGATGGATGGATCGGCCGCTCCAGCGATTCAACACCCGAACTGTAGCGCGGTTCGCCGAGCAGTCCGCGGCGCAGCTCGATCAGCGCGCGCGCGTAGCCTTTGGCGAACTCGGGGTGCCCCTGAAACGTCAGGATGTGAGCGTCGATCGTGAAGCCGCTGTACGGGCACAGCGACGTCGACGCGAACACCCGGGCGCGCTCGGGCAGCTGGACGACCTGATCTTTGTGACTCGACAACAAGCCGAAGCGCTCGCGGTACGGCAGCATCCACTGCGCCGGCGACACAACAACGGCCTCGTGCACGCCCACCGCCCAACCCGCGTCCGCCGCGCGCGTTTCACCGCCGAGCACGTGCGCAATCAGCTGATGTCCGAAGCAGATGCCGACCAGCGGATGCCGTGCGGCGTCGAGTTCGCGCACGAATTGCGCCAGGCGGTGAATCCACGGCTGGTCGTCGTAGACGCTCTCGCGGCTGCCGGTGATCAGATACGCGTCGCACTCGTCGAGCGACGCCGGGTACTGCGTGCGCTGCACGTCGTAGTCTTTGAACTCGATCGGGATATCGTCGGCGCTCGCCATCAACATCGCGCGGAACATCGCCGGATAGTCACCGAACTCACGCTGAAATTCCGCGCGTACAGAGTCCGTTTTCAGAATGCCGATCCGCATCAGATGATCTCGAAGTAGCGCTCGAGCTGCCAGTCGTTGAGCGAGCGGGCGTATTCGCGCGTCTCCCACAAACGGCTCGCGACATAGTGCTCAACAAACGCGTCACCGAACAGCTTGCGTGCTGCCGCCGATACATTCAGACGCTCGGCGGCCTCGCGCAGATCCACCGGGAAGCGTCCGGGACCCTGCATCCGATCGGCGACGTCGTATGCATTGCCCGTCACCGCGTCGCCGGGCTCGAGACGTTCGATAACGCCGAGCAGCGCCGCACCAATGATCGCGGCTGCCGCGAGATACGGATTCGCATCGGCGCCGGACACGCGACACTCGATGCGCTGCGACTTCGCCGAACCCGGAATCACGCGGACGGCGGCGGTCCGATTTTCAATGCCCCACGTGTACGCAGTCGGCGCCCATGCGCCCTTCACCAGACGCGTGTAGCTGTTGATCGTCGGCGCGACGAGCGCGATGAATTCAGGCAAGTAGCGCCGCAGTCCGCCTAACGCGTATCGCTGAACCGCGCTGATCCCGTGCTGCGCGGAGGCGTCGTGAAACAGGCTCGTGCCATCGTCGCCCCAGAACGAAAAGTGGCAGTGGCCACTCTGGCCCGGGTACTTCATCGACCACTTCGCCATGAACGTCGCCATGAGTTCGCGCTTCTGGAAGAAGACCTTCGTGAACGTCTTGAACACATTTGCGCGGTCGGCCGCGGTCAATGCGTCGGTGACCGCGAGCGCCCCTTCCCATACCCCCGGTCCGGTTTCGCAATGCAGCGCCTCCAGCGGACAATCGAGCGCGCCGGCGTAGTCCATCAGCGCGTTGAACAGATCGGACTGCGTCGACGCGCGCAGCACGGAGTACCCGAAGTTCCCTGGTGTGACCGGCTTCAGATCGCGATAACCCTTCGCGCGAATGCTGTGCGGCGTCTCGTCGAAAACAAAAAACTCGTACTCAAAACCCAGCTTGACGCCGATGCCCTGCGCCGACGCTTGCGCAAGCACGGCACGCAGCCGGCTGCGCGGACACAGCGGATGCTCGCCGCCATCGACACTGACGAACTCACCGAGAAACAGCGGCGTGCTGGAATCGGGTGGCCATCGCAGCGTGTCCGCGATCAGGCGAAACTGTGCGTCGGGGAAACCGGTATGCCAGCCGGTATAGCGCGCGTTGTCGTACAACTGATCCGCGACATCCCAGCCGAGCACGCAATCGCAAAAACCGCCGCCGCCATCCAACAAACTCGCGAACTTCTCGAGGCTCACGTATTTGCCTCGTAACACGCCGTCGATGTCGGTCAGGGCCAGTTCGACCCGGGTCACGCCGCGATCACGAAATGTCTGCAGCGTCGGATGGTCGGCGGCGGTCATGGCGTGTGTAGCTCCTGGCAGGAAGGCGGTTGCGGCCCGGTTGGGTGCACTGCCGGCGCGGCAGTT
>CAYUMA010000381.1:0-1962 GCA_964445675.1 uncultured Pseudomonadales bacterium
TGCGCGGCTCTTCACTTCGATGGCCACGTTTCCGCGATCCAACACAAAGTCGATTTCGAGTCCGCTCTTGGTGCGCCAGAACGCGATGTCGCACTCGGCCTCGCGATAACTGCGAAACGCGATCAGCTCCATCAGGATGTAGTGCTCGAGCGCTCGGCCGAACTCCGTTCCGGACGCCTCCTCGATGTGGCGTCGCGTCACGTGCCCAGCAACGCCGACATCGAACAGATAGAACTTCTGTGCGTGCGAGATGCTCTGCCGCCCCGTGCGGCGGCTGAACGGCGCAACGTGATGACCCACCAGTGTGTCGACCAGAATCTGGAAGTACTCGCGCACGGTCTTCGAATCGACACCGCAATCACGCGCGATGGCACGGTAGTTGATCAGTTCACCGTGCGAGTACGACAGGGCCTCGAAGAATCGCGAAAACGCTGCGACGTTGCGTGTCAGCCCCTCGTCGAAGACTTCCTGTTTGAGGTAGTCCTGTACGTAGGCCGCAAGCGTTCGACGATAGTGACGGTCAGGGTAGATCGCCGGCAGCAGCCCGCGATTGAGCGCTTGTACGAGATCGAACGACGGTATCTCCGGATACGTCAGCGGGTGCAGCTCGTAACGCCAGGCGCGACCGCCGAGCAGGTTGACGCCGCCGCGTCGCAGCTTACGCGCGCTCGAGCCGCACAGGATGAACCGATAGCGCTCGCGTTCGATCATCGCGTGCACCTCGTCGAGCAGCGCGGGGACCTTTTGCACTTCGTCGATGATGATCGGCGCTGCCAGGACCTTGCGCGGTAGCGCAGCGAGTTCCTGGCGCAGGAGATGAGGTTCGCGCGTGAAGCGGATCAGGTTCTGCGAATCCAGCAGGTCGTAGAACTGGCTCTCGGGAAAACGTTCGCGCAGCAATGTCGTCTTACCCGTCTGACGTGGACCCCAGAGGAAAGCCGATTTGCCTCGAGGAAGTTCCAGAGGCAGGGTTCTTGTGAAACTCATTCGGAGTGACTTCCGATCTGGTCCAACTCATTCGGAATCTACTCCGAATAGGTTTGAATGGCCAGAACGTCTCCGTGCATTCGCTTGCGCGCAGAAGGTTCGATTGGCGCCTGCTCAGAAAAGGCGCGCCGCCGGTTTGCCGTTCCACACAAGCCGCTCCTCGCGGCGCGGATCATTTTCGGCACGGCACGGCACGTCGAAGAGCATCGTCGCGCGCGTGTGCGCGTCGTAACGATCCCAACGCGGCAGGCCGGCGTGGTTCGGGTCGCCGTGGCGCGCAAAATGAATCCACGCTTCGCTCATCGACGCGGCGAGTTCGTAACGATCCGGTTTGTCGCCGGTGAATGGCGCGACATCCGGATGATCGAACACGAACGGAATTTCGAGCGCGTGCGCGGCTTTGAACAAACCGCCGAGCGCGTTGCTCTCCCACGTGAAGAGATACATGTACACCGGCGCGGGGCCGCCGAGGATTTTTCGCTCCGCGAGCTGAATCGAACGCAGCCGCATGCTCTCGCTCGAGATGCCGATGTACAGGTCCCACGGTGTATCGGTCGGGCGCGTGCGCCGATACACCGCGAGAATCGCGTCGGCGCGTTCACCGACGAGACGCTTTACGCGCTCTTGCATGTCGGCGTCGGTGAGTTTGCGGCGTTTCGGATCAGCGGCCAGGAACAACGCGGACTCGTCCTTGTTGGTGCCGATCATCAGCGGAATACGCGCCGCCGTCGGCGCCGCCACCGGATCGAATGGATGCGCGGGATAGACGGTGCCGTCGACGACCGGCGCGAGCAGCATCGCGCCGCCCGCGCCGACACCCGCGCTGCCTGCGCGGCCGCCCAGTAGTTCACGCACCGCGCGTGTGAGTTCCTGCGCCGGCACGCGCTGCAGCGCGGCGACGTCGTGTTTGCCGCTGTCGAAGCGCTGCAGCACTTGTGCGGCGAACTCCGATGCGGTGCCGGCGTCGATGCCGCG
>CAYUMA010000382.1:0-6591 GCA_964445675.1 uncultured Pseudomonadales bacterium
GTTGATGCCTACGGCGATCTGATTGTCGGTGCCGGAGAATGGCAGCAACAGGTCTTTGACATCGAGGTTGATGGGCGTCCCGGACAATTCGTCCAGAGTCGAATAACCGGTCGCATTGAAGAGCGAGATCGGGTCGGAGGCGCTGCCCGGCAACTGCTGTTGAATGTCGATGCCGCTGACTTGTCCATCACTTAATCGGTCCACCAGCAGCAGATGAGCTTCGCCGCCGCGCGCAAACCGCGCAAAAGTCAGCGCTTCGCCACGCGGAGCGATTTCAAGGCGTCCCATCTCCGGCGGCTGCGAACCTGTCGGCGTGCCGGTGATTTGCGACACCGGCCACCTCGCGGCGACTTGCCAGCTGAGAAGCCAGCCAACTACAAGTGCTATGCCGACAGCCACAAATTTTCGCTTCGTGATCCTCATTTCAGCGCTGCAATCTCGATCCGTCCGGGCATCGTCACAGCAGCCCCCGGTAGGAGCCGCCATCGAGCTGGATCTGCTGCCCGGACATGAACCCGGCCTGCGCGCTGCACAGATACGCGCACGCATCGCCGAACTCCTCCGGCCGGCCGAACCGTTTCGCCGCAATGGAATTGGCGATCTCGGCGCGCGCCGCTTCGTAGGTGATGCCTTTCAGCGTCATCGCGAGCTTCGCCATCTGCTGCTGGCGTTCGGTGTCGAACCGCTCCGGCAGCAGGCTGTTGATCGTCACGTTGTCAGCGGCCACTTCGGGAACCAGCGCCTTGCAGGCCGCGGTCAACGCGGTACGCGCCGCGGTCGACAGACCCATCGGCGCCACCGGCGTCTTCACCATGGCGCTCGTGATGTTGACGATGCGGCCGAACTTGCGAGCGCGCATGCCGGGCAACGCAGCGCGGATCAGCATCAGTGCCGGCAGCATGTTCGCGTTGATCGCCGCGAGCCAGGCAGTCTCGTCCCAGTCCTCGAAGCGCCCCGGCGCAGGGCCGCCGTTGTTGTTCACGAGGATGTCGGTGAGAGCGCAGGTCTCCAACAGCTTCGTGCGGTCGCGCGACTCGCCGAGATCCGCGACGATGGCGTGCACCTGCCGACCCGTCGCCTGTTCGATTTTCGACTTGGCCGCATTCAACCGCTCGCCATCGCGGCCGTTCAGCGTAACCACGACGCCTTCGCGCGCGAGTGCATACGCACACGCGAAGCCGAGTCCCTTGGACGATGCACACACCAGTGCTTTGCGCCCCTGCAATCCCAGGTCCATCACGCGGTCCTTGCTGCGGCGGGCCGCGCAGCGCGGCCAACGTAGGAATCGATCGCCTCCGCCAGCTGTCGGGCATCCGTCGTCGAAGCACTCAGCGCCCGACACAGAATGTGCCCGTCCGGTCGCACCAACAGCGCGCCGTCCGCTGCGAGGCCCATGCGCACCGACCAGCTCCCTGACGACGCTTCGAAGTCGCGCCCTTCGGCTGCGATCGTCAGCGGAACGGAACAACCATCGAGCAACGGGTGCCATGCTTCGTTACTCGGGGCGCAGATCAGCGTAAAACCCTGCACATCGACGAGATCGAGCGTCGATCGGCCGTCGGCCAACGGAACGTGCGGCAAACGCGCACCGACGACGGCTTTCGGCGTGAACTCGCTGATCGGCAGAACGTCGTCCGCTTTCAAGCCGTCGCCATACGCGAACCCGAGCTGTAGACGCAGACTGTCGAAGTGCTCCTTCTGGTAGGCGATGGCGGCATGGACTTTGGCCCGTGCCTCGGTGTTGGACAGCCGAGCGGCGAAAGTCGTGGCATCGACAGTGCCGTTCGCGCCGTAGCCAAGCGCTTGCTGCAGTACCGACAGGCGCCTCGCGTTGGCGAGACTCTGGCCCATGTTGGCCTGCGCGATACCGCGCCGCTCGGACTGGTATGTGTCGAGGATCGAAGGCGCGGCCCAACCACTCTCGATGGCCGCGATCTTCCACGTGAGGTTGTCGATGTCGCCGACGCCGGTGTTGAGCCCCAGTCCGCCCGTCGGCGGAAACCGGTGCCCCGCGTCGCCGCTGAGAAAGACGTTGCCGGTGCGATAGCGTTTGGCGACCTGGGCCGACATCATCCAGGTTCGCGCGCCTTTGATGACCAGGTCAGGCACCGGCGCACCCACCGCTGCGAGTACGAGCTCGCGGCAGCGCGCTTCGTCGAACTGATCGGCGCTGCCCGCATCGGCGCGATACGGATGCATCAACACCCAGGTGCGCCCGATGTCGTAGGCGATGAAGACGCCAGCGGGGCCGGGCCCGAAGAGAAAGTAGAGGATGCCGGGTTTGTCACCGACGATGCCGCGAAGATCCGCTTCGAAGTGGATCATCACGTTGCGCTGCAGTTCCGCGGGACCATCCATCGGGATGCCGATTGCGTCGCGCACCGCACTAGCGGCGCCGTCGGCGGCGATCACGTAGCGGCTGCGCACCTTCACATGGGCGCCGGTTGAACGGTCGAGTAGCGTCGAGACCACCACATCCGTCAGCTGGTCGCAGCGCTGCCACTCGAGCCCGCGCCGGATCTCCACATTCGGTTCACTGCGCACCGCGCGTTCGACGATCGCCTCGAATTCCGGTTGCGCGATGTTGATCAACGGCCACGGCGTGAGCTCCCGCACGGCGTCGTCCTGACGCTCATAGGGCAACGAGCCGATCTCGGGTGCGGCGAGCGTCGTCACCATACGCACGAATCTGCCGTCGTCGGTGCGCGTCGCGGCCGCGTGAATCGCGTCCATCGGCAATCCGGCTGCATGGCAGATTTCCAGCGAACGCGGATTCAGCGCGTGAGCCTTCGGTGCGTCGAGACGCTCGATGTGTTTTTCAGCGACCAGCGTTCGCACGCCGCGGCGCGCCAGCAGTTGCGCGCCCAACAGCCCCACTGGGCCGCCGCCGACGATCAGAACTGGAACGTCGATCTCCGTCATCGCCATCACGCCGGCACTCAACCGGTCGTCGGCAGGATCGTCCGCCCGAACGTCGATGGCGGGTTCGGTCCCCATTGGCTCGACAACGCAACGTCCGGCGTGTGATCGCCGGCCGGGATGCTGGCATCGAGCTGGTCGCCGTCGGTCCAATGTTCGTGGATGTGCCCCCACGGATCGCGCCAGTAGTCGAATACCTGGCTGCCGAGCAGGTGCCGGCCGATGCCCCATTCGTGACGACGCCCCTTCGCGGCCATGTGTTCACTGCCGGCGTGCACGTCGTCGATGTCGCGCACTTCCCAAGAGAGGTGGTTGAGACCGGCGACGCCGCGCGAGGCCATGCTGCTCGCGAACAGAATGGTGTGGTGATCGGCCGGCTCGTCGCCCTTGTCGCAGCGCGTGAACACGCCGACCGACATGCCCGGCGCCAGATTGATTCGGTCGGAGGGGATCAAGCCGAAACGCGCGTGATACCAGGCGATCGTGCCCGGCACGTCGGACACGTTCAACGCGAGATGCCCGAAGCGCTTGACGTGACTCGGTCCTGCTTCGATGCGCTGCACCTTGCCGACGCGCTCGAACTTCGAGCCCATATTGAGCGGCCGCGGCTGCGGATCCCCGAGCGGCTCGACCATCGCGATGCCATGGACCACCTCGACAAGATGCCCGTCCGGATCGTGCGTCGTCGTGCGCCAACCGCCACCGGGCGCATCGATCGCTTCGATTGGCGTGAAGCCGTCGCTCGCAGCCAGGCGCTGAACGTCGTCTCGGCTGCGTGCCTCGAAGGCAAATCCGATAAACGCCGGTTCGCCGCGCTGTACGACATGCACGTGATGCGCCTTGCCAAACCCCCTCATGTACAACGCGTCGCCGGTACGCTGCGCACGTACCATGCCGAAATCGATCAGGAACGCTTCCATCGCGTCCAGGTCGGGCACCTGAAGCCGCGGATATACAACATCCCGGACCTTGATGATCGGTTGAATAGCCAAGGCGCAATCCTCCTGCCGTTTATGACACTGAACACCATAAATGAGATGATTCCCATTTATGGGATCGTTGTCAACTAATCGGATGTCGCTACAATTCGGTCGGCAGCGGAGGCACCCAATTGACCGACCACGGCATGTTCTCGAGCGAAGCGCGCAATCTCGGCAAGCGTCAACGAACCCGCGCGCGCCTGATGGATGCAGCGGTCGGCATTTTTGCGCGCCGCGGCTACGAGTCTGCCTCGGTGAACGAAATCGCGCGCGCCGCGGACGTCGCCAACGGCACCTTTTACCTCCACTTCAAGGACAAGGACGCAATCGTTGCCGCCGTCGCATTGCGCATCGCCGGCGACGTAGTGCGCCAAATCGACCAGGCGATGAAGGACATCGACGATGCGATCGAGCGCACGAGCTGCGCCACGCGTCAGTTCATCGACCTTGCCTGCAGCGAACCGCAATGGGGCTGGGCCCTATTGCGCGCGCTGTCGTTCCTGCCGGAACTACGCCAGCAGGGTGCGCAATATCTGCGAGCCGACCTGCGGCGCGGCGCGCGCCAGGGCGCGTTCAATCTGACGATCGACGATTTTGTGGTCGAGATGTTCGCTTCGATGGTGATGACGGCACTCCAGGCGCGTCTTCGCGGGGATGCAGGACCCGATGCGGGATCGAAGGTCGCTGAGCTGCAACTGCGCATGCTGGGAGTGACATCGGCGCGCGCGCATCGGGTCGCCTGGCGGCCACTTGAACCGCTGCAGCTCAGCGTGCGCATGGAAACCGAACCGCCCCGGCCGAAGACAAAAGCAGTTCGCGCATCGGACTGAACCCACGCGGATTCGGCACTGGCGGCCGGTGGTGGATACTGCCGCTGACGACCTGCGGTGGTGCCGAGCTCATCGAAGCGAACCCGACGGCGGCGCACGGCTGGACACGCTCGGGTGCAACATCTCAGACGAATTCAATCGCTGCTTCCGGCTGCTCCCGCTGCGCTGGTAGTGGCTTGATACGCAGCCCGATTCACCAACAGGCGTTGGTGCTCGCTATCCTCTGATCGACATCAAGTGCTCGGCGAGCGCCTGGTAGGCCGGCAGCGAGGTCGGGTCGAGATTCATGTTGCCCGCGAGTGGATGCGAGGCGAAGCGCGCGATCACCATCTCGGCCTTCGGGTCGACGTAAATGAGCTGACCGTGCACGCCGCGTGCGCTGTACGCACCGTGTGCATTGTGCGAGACCCACCATTGGTCGTGGTAGCTCCAGCCCGGCAGCGTCTTGTAGCCGCCATTCACGAACTGCTCTTTGCTCGCGCCGCGGCGAATGTCCGCGACGACCGCGGCCGGTACGATCTGCTGGCCATTGAACTTGCCATCGAGGCGCATCGCCTCGCCAAAACGCGCGAGATCACGCAGCATCGCGTTGAGACCGCCCGCGCCGAAGCCCGTGCCCTGCGAGTCCAGCTGCAGGTAGGCGTCCTGCTCGGCGCCGAGTTTCGACCAGATGCGCTCCTGCAGGTTCTGCGCCGCGGACTTGCCCGTGACGCGGCGGATGATCCACACCAGCACCTCGGTGTTCGGCGACATGTAGCTGAAGGCCGTGCCGTGTTCACCCTTCTTCTGCACCGTGACGAGGTATTCATACAGCGAGCGCGGGCCGTCGTAGCCCGGCGGCCGTGGCAGCATGCCGCCCGCACGTGCGTAGGCCCAGACAGGCGCATTCGGGTCGGCGTAGTTCTCCCCGTAGTCGAGACCGGTCGTCATGTCGAGCACCTGGCGCACGGTCGCGTCGCCGAAGGCGCTCTTCTCGAGCTCCGGAATGTAGCGGGACACGAGCGCGTTCTCGTCGAGCTTGTCTTCATCGATGAGCATCGCTGCGATCGTGCCGAAGAACGACTTGGTCACCGACATCGCGATGTGGTGGCCCTCGGGCGCGAGCGCGCCGAAGTAGCGCTCATAGACGATGCGTCCGCGGTGCAGCACGACGATGCCGTCGGTGTAGTTCGCGCCCAGCGACTGCTCCCAGCTCATCGTCTGCGTGCCGTCGATCGGCGTGAACGTGATCGCATCGAGATCCGTGCGCAGCGCACGCGGCAGCGCGCTCACGGGGCCGGTACCGCGCGAGACGTTCGCGGTCGGAAACAGTTCACGCCAGTGCGAGAAGCTCCAGCGCCACTGCGGAAAGCGGAAGAAGCTGCCGTCCTCGAAGCGGATGATCTTGTCGGGCGGCGGTGGTGCGCCGACCATCCAGCCGAGCGTCACGGGGTCGCTGGCCGCGGCGTCGGGGAATGCAGGCGTCGTCTGCGCGGTCGCGACGCCGCTCGTTGTGGCTGCGAGGACGAGGGAGGCCAGGGCCTGCGTCTTCATCGGTGGGTCTCCCCAGGGTTCGGAGCATTGTGCCGTCGACGGGTACCCTCGCGCGAGCGCTTGAACGCACGAGCGACGGCAGCGAGCGGTCAAGACCGAACGTCCATGCCTGCCACCGTGGCGATTCCTTTGATCGTTGAATTGGGTGCTCGCGACGGTCAATACGGCACGAGTTCCAAACGTTGCGCCTTAGGTCCTCTACAAACTAAGGCAATTGAATAGCTCTTCATCAAAGCATAAGCCCAACCTAAGGACTTCCAGTCGCGCGCCTCTAAGAATGGTCCGGCAATCACACTGATACCCGGGAGGCTTCCATGACCAGATTTGCA
>CAYUMA010000383.1:0-2015 GCA_964445675.1 uncultured Pseudomonadales bacterium
CGGGCGCGATGCCGACGCCGGTGTCGCGGAAGCAAATGGCGACGTCGGCCCCGTCGAATTCGGTGGCGATCTCCAGGCGTCCGCCCCGCGGCATGGCGTCGCGGGCGTTGAGGATCAGGTTCATGAAGACCTGCTGCAGCTTGGCTGCGTGTCCGGCGGGGCGGGGCAGGTCGCCGGCGTAATCGCGCACGACTTCGATCCCGGTGTTGCGCAGTTGGGCGTCGAGCAGTTGGATCGTGTCGTCGAGCACGCGGTTCAGGTCAACGGGCGCGAACCGTGCGTCGCTGACGCGCGAGAAGTTGAGCAGGTTGTTGACGATCGAAGAGGCGCGCGAAGTCTGGCTGTGAATCTTTTCCAGCAACTGATGGCGCGGATCGGTCGCGGGCATCTGCTGCATCAGCATCTGCGAATAGGACGAGATGCCGGTCAAAGGCGTATTGACTTCGTGCGCGACGCCAGCCGCGAGCAGGCCGATGGAGGAGAGCTTGTCGGACTGCTGCAACTGCTCTTCGAGCATCACGCGCTCGGTGACGTCTTCGATCGCCACCAGCGTGCCTTCGGTATCGGCCGACTTGCTTTGCAGCGAGGCGAGCGAGATGTTGAGCGTCAGGTCGCGTCCGTCAGCGGAGCGGGCGCGGAACTTGTAGACGTTGACCGGTTCGGGCTTTTGCTGTTCGTTGCGCGACATCAGGTCGAGCAGGCCGTGCAGCATATCGGATTGGAAGATGTCGGTGATGCGCTGGCCGATGGCCTGCTCGCGCCGCAGGCCGTAAATTTCTTCGAGCGCCGTGTTCCAGTTGGTGATGCGGCCGGCCAGGTTGACGACCAGCACGCCGACGTTGATGGATTCGACGATGTTCTCGTTGAACTCTTTCAGGCGGGCCAGTTCTTTCGCGCGCTGCGCCTGGTCTTCGAGCAGGCGGGCGTTTTCGATGGCCACGGCGACGTAACCGGAGATGGCGCGCAGCAGATCGGTGTCTTCGGATGAAAGCAGCGCGCCGTCGGTCGTTCGTCCCAGGGCGATCACCGCGACCACGCGCGACCGCGCGGCGCAGGGAACGTAATAATTGAAGGTCCGATGCGGCGTTTCGTCCGGCTCGCTCCCGGTGTGGCCCACGCGAACGATGCCCGCGGCCGTGCTGCCCGCCCGCAGCGTTGGCAGTAGATCGGCGGGAACCTGAATGTCGCGATCCACACCTTCCGGTCCTTCAGCACGGGCGATCCGGAAGCCGGATTGCGCGTGACGGTCTTCGACGAAGATCGCCAATTGCTCGACCCAGAACATCTCCTTCAACCGGCGCATCAGGCTGTCGAGCAGCAGATCGAGTTCCGTGGTGGAGGATAGCGTGCGGCCGAAATCCTGCAGCGTCAGCCGGTAGTCATACTTCTCGCCGTAGAAGACGCGGTCAATCCGTTCCTGCACCCAGTTCTTGACGGGCGCGAAGAGCATCGCCATCAGCGACATCGTGATCGCCGCGATCAGCACCGCGCCCTCGGTTTCGAGCCGCGGGCGCAAGGTTTCGTAGCCGACCGCCATCGCCGTGCCGAAGAGCGCCGCGACCGAGAGCGTGGCGATGATGTAAGCGAACGAGCGCCGCACCACCACGTCCACGTCCATCAAGCGGTAGCGGATGATCGAATAGCCCATCGTCAGCGGGATCAAGATGAGCGGCGCCAGCGAGATGCCTTGCAGCAACGACGAAACCGGGGACGTGATGAGGTAGCTCGGCAGATAGAAGGCGGCGAACGCAACCGACGCCACGCCGAGGCCCCACATCACCCACTTCAATTGCTGCCGGGGGACGATCGCGCGCGCCTGCCGGAATTTGCGCAACATCAACACGGCGCTCACGAGGAGCGATGCGGCAAACACCACCAGTTCGATGCGCGAGAAGAGATGCCGCGCGGTGACCGCGGAGAAGGGAAGCATCTCGCGCAGCCGGGCGAAACGCAGCCAGATTTCGGCGGGGATCAGCAGCAGCGCGGGCGCATAGATCAAACCGGCAAGCCAACGC
>CAYUMA010000384.1:0-1891 GCA_964445675.1 uncultured Pseudomonadales bacterium
GCGGATAACGACAGCGCGAAGCCGTACTGCACCCACGCTTCGAGTTCCGCGAGCGACAGTTCGCCCGACACCCACTCGAGGATTGCGGAGAAAAACGTGCGGCCCAGATTAATCGCAAACGCATCGGGCTCGACGGCGTCCGACAAAAACCCTGCGTTGACGGCATCCTGCACCATGCCTTTCCACATGGCGTGCCGCGGGCCGCCGAACATCGAGCGGTACTCGCGCCCGCCGTCGTTGTAGACCGCGAACAGCACCGCGCGATAAAACGCCGGTTCCGTCGAGTACAGCGACGTTGCGAGCGTGACGGCTTTGAAGAACACGTCGAGTTCGTCGACGCGCAGCTTTGCGAGACGGCGCTGATAGTGCTCGAGGTCGGCGTCGAGCACCGCGAACATGATGGCCTGCTTCGAGCCGAACAGGTTGTATGGCGTCGCGATGCTGACGCCCGCCTCATCGGCGAGCGCACGCATCGAAAAGCCCGTATCTCCGGTCTTCTGCATCAACACGCGCGCGGCGCGCACGATCCGGCGCCGCCGCGTGTCCTTCGCCAGCTCGCGATTGCTCATCGGCCGTCCTGGCCTTGAACGATTGCGCCGTCGCTCAAGCGACGCTGCGGATTCCCTTCAGCTTCGCGACTTCGCGGCGCAGTTCATCGACGCATGCGCGCAGTTCGCTGAGCTCGGACGTCGCTGACGATGCCATGCCGCAGACGCGATCGTACTCGGCCTTCAAGCGCCGGCCGCTGTCGCGTTCCTCGGCGATGTAACGTCCAAGCAGTTCACCGGTTTGCGGGTCGATCGTGGTGTCGTTGAAAAATCCGCGGAACGGATCCTCGCGCTCTTCGGTGCGATTGCCGCCTTGCAGCTGCGCGATCTTCTGCGCATCGCTGATCGACGATTTGACGCACGCAACGAGACCGTCGAAATCCTTGAACACTTGATACGCAGTGTCTTCGTTCACGGCGTGCCCGAGTTCGCACATACGCTTCGTGAACGCCATCGCGTGTTCGCCTTCGCGGATCGCGACGAAACGCAGCGCTTGTGCCAGCGACTGGTCTTTCGTCGTGGATGCCCACGCATCAAGCAGCTTCTGGCCTTTGCATTCGTTGACGGCGATCGAGTTCAGCAGCGGAAGATAGGTCGGTTCGCTCATCTTATTTCTCCTTCACGAGAATTTCATGGCCCGCGCGCGGATGCGCGCTAAGGGTTGACTGCCACCATAGGCCAGCCTAGGCTCGCCAAGACATATTTATAACGCATTGCAATCTGATTTGTCGCATATCTGAAGCAGGATGGTGATCGTGAGTCTCAGTCCCCAACGCGCCTTCGTCACACCGGAACCCGCCGAGACCTTGCAGGGGCTGATTGCGCGCGTGATGCCCGACGCGGAACCCGCGGCCGCGCTGGAGCAGCTCACGAGCTGGAATCTGCATATTTTCCTGCGCCGGCCGTCGGGCCTGCTGCTCGGCAGCGACGTCGTATTCGTCGAGCCGCCGCGCTGAATTGCGACCCCATCGGCGGGGCGATCATCGTCGGCGCGCAGATCGACGCGGGTCACGATGGCGCCGCGAACCTGATCGTGAGGTTGCAATACGAAGACGGTCGCCAAGGCAGCGTCACACTCGATACCGAGGCGGGGCTGCGACTGATGCGCAACTGCGGCGCGGATGAACTGACTGAGCTCAACGGCCATTCGTGGCGCGCAATACTGGAGGGATCTGCATGTTCGATCTGATCATCAAGGGCGGCCACGTAGTCGATGGCAGCGGGGCGGGCGCGCGCATTGCCGACGTCGGTATCACCGATGGCGCGATCGCTGCGATCGGCGCGCTGGGCGTCGATGCACGGGAGATCGTCGATGCGAAAGATCGCGTCGTCGCGCCCGGCTT
>CAYUMA010000385.1:0-5807 GCA_964445675.1 uncultured Pseudomonadales bacterium
TTTCGACCTGCGCCACTGCGTCGGGGGTTGCCCCGCCGGCATACTTCTGGGCCAGCTTTTTCGCGACACCCGCGATGACGGACGGTTCCGTCACGCGTACCAGTTCACGCTCGTAGCGCACGCCGTTAGTTCAACGTGACCACCGTCGCCGCTAAGAGCAGGACGATGATTCCGACGATCTGCAATGCGAGTTTGAACATTGGATTTTCCTCCCGCGCCGATCGTACAGGTTTTCGGCCTTCGCGAAGGCCATGAAAACACGCGCGTGAGACGCCATGCGGGTGCGACCGAAGCCAACGAATTGGATCGATCGCGGTGTCTGCAGCACAATAGCCGGTCTCGCTCGAATGCATAGACTCCTCCCTTGCATCACCATCACTTCGGAGCACGCGCACCATGCAGAACCTGACTGGAAAAGTGGCTGTCATCACCGGCGGCGCCAGCGGCATCGGCCTCGGTATGGCGCGCGCGTTTGCGGGCGCCGGGATGAAACTGGTGCTGGCGGACCTGGACGATGCGGCGCGCGACGCCGCGATGGCGGAGTTTCACGCTGCCGGAACCGAGGCCGTGGGCCAACGCTGCAATGTCTCGGTGCACGCGCAGGTACAGGACCTCGCGAAGCTCGCGACGGACGCGTTCGGCGGCGTACACGTGTTGTGCAACAACGCCGGCATCGGTATTCCGACCGCAACCTTTCCGATGAAGTTGAGCGATTGGCGCTGGATTCTGGACGTCGATCTGTACGGCCCGATCTATGGCGTGGAGGTCTTTCTGCCGATCATGGAGGCGCAGGGCGAAGGCCACATCAATTCGACGTCGTCGATGGCGGGCTTGTTCGCCGGCGGCTTCATGGGTGCGTACAACGTCGCCAAACATGGCGTTGTCGCACTGATGGCGACACTCGCGCGGGACCTGCACGGCCGCAAGAGTCCCGTCACCGCCTCGGTGCTGTGTCCGGGTCCGATCAACACGAACATCAGCCGGCATTCGGTCGCGTATCGTCCAGGGCGGGAGAAGCCCGCCACGGATAGTGCAGGCGCGGGCAAGGCGGCGGCGGGAATTCAGAAGATGCTCGAAGAACAAGGTATGGATCCGAACGCGGTCGGCCATCTCGTGCTCGACGCGATACGCACGGGTAAGTTCTGGATCCTCACCCACCCCGGCATGGCGAAGATCATCACCAAACAGGCTGCGGCGCTCGCAGCAGATCAGTCTCTGACGGGCATGTAGAGGGGCCGCGGCGGCGCGCGCTTCGGGTACGGTCGTTGGGTGGGCGGCGAGTTCGTCGCCGGTGTTGCCGCGACAGCTACGCCAGTCCCCGATCGGCGCGCCACTCGCGCAACAGACTGATGCATCGGTCCAGTTCGCGTCGCGACCTTTGCCGACTGGTCGGGTGCTCGATGCGCCGGCCCGCCACGAGTGTCACCCACGTCCCAACAGACCAGCAAAGGCGCCGTCGCCCTGCCGGTTCACCCAGAGATGGTTTGTTTCATCCATCTGCGGGATGATGTATGCCCGTGGTTAAACTCCGAACGGTATCCGGCCGCAAGCGACGAGACGTCGCTTGCGCAAACCAGCATGACAGGCGAGGGCGCATCTTCAGTGTTTCTGCGTGCGAACGGTTCGTAAACATCCCATGTTGAAAAAGCATTCACACCTGCGCTCGACGCGGACGGCTGCGGTGTTGTTCGGTGTTGGCGTGGCTCTGACGGGTTGTGGCGGGGAGCCGACGATCCCAGCTGCGCAGGCGTCATCCAAAGCGGTCAGCGTGGTCGTGATCGCCCCGCGCGCGATCGAGGGCGGCCTGATCGCGTCGGGTTCGCTCATTCCGCGAGAGGACACGGCGGTGTTCTCCGATCTCAACGGCTATCGGGTTGCGCAGGTGTTTGTCGAGGAGGGCGTCTGGGTGGCGGGCGGCCAACCGCTGGCGCAACTCGATGACACATTGCTGCGGTCGCAGGTCGAACAACAAGCCGCGCTGGCCGCACAGCTTGCGGTGCAGGCCGAGCGGGCGGAGGCGGAAGCCGCGCGGGTCAAGGATTTCGACGGCACCAGCGTATTCGCGGTGGAGCAGATCGAGGCGCGCCGATTCGCCGCAAAGGCCGCGCGCGCGCAAGCCGACGCGCAGGCGGCGGCGGCCCGCGACCTGCGCACGCGTGAAGAGCGCATGACGATCCGGGCGCCCTACGCGGGGTTGGTCATTGAACGCAATGTGCGCGTGGGCGACATGGGCGGCGGCGGTGCCCCGTGGTTCCGCATCGCAAAAGACGGTCAGATCGAGTTATCCGCCGATGTATCCGAAAACGCGTTGGCGCGACTGCAGGTGGGTTCCACTGCGAAGGTCATCCTCGCGGATGGATCCGAAGTCGACGGCACGGTGCGTTTGGTCAGCCCGCGGGTCGATGCAAATACGAAGCTGGGTAAGGTGCGCATCGAACTACCGGTTGCCGCGTCGATCCGTGCAGGCGGCTTTGCGCGGGCCCGCTTCACCGGCGCGTCGGCGGCGACCGTAGCCGTTCCGGAAACCGCGATTTTGTACGATGCCGATGGCGCGGCAGTGATGCTGGTCGCAGCCGACAACACGATCAGCCGCGAGGCCATCGTTACCGGCCAACGCGGTGGCGGCTATGTAGAGCTGGTCAATGGGCCGCCGGTGGGATCACGCGTGGTCGCAAAAGCCGCGGCCATGTTGGTCGCCGGAGACACGATCGCCCCCGTGCTGACGCCCGATGGGGTCGGTGCGTCGCCATGAACGACGACAACGAGTTTCAGCTTTCAGCGTGGGGGATCAGGAACCCGATCCCGGTCTCGGTGTTGTTCATCGCGCTCGTGGTGATGGGCCTGTACGCCTACTTCCAGCTGCCGATCAAGAACTTTCCCAACGTGCAGTTCCCGGGCGTCGCGGTCACCGTTACGCGCAATGGCGCGGCACCGGCGGAAATGGAAAGCCAGATCACCCGGCAGGTCGAGAACTCGATGGCGGGCCTGCCGAACGTTCAGAGCATCGCCTCGACGATCACGCAGGGCTCCTCGATCACCGTGATCCAGTTCTATCTGGGGACCGACCTGCAAAAGGCGCTCGACGATGTGCGCACGCGCACCGATCAGGCCCGCGCCGACCTGCCGCGCGATGTCGATCCGCCGCTGGTGCGACGCCTCGAGATCGATGACCAGCCGATCATCACCTATGCGGTTGCGGCGCCTGCCATGTCGTCACAGGAACTGTCCTGGTTCATCGACGACACGCTCGCCCGCGCGCTGCAAGCGGCGCCCGGTGTCGCACAGGTCAGACGTGTGGGCGGCGTGGACCGCGAGATCAACGTCGTGGTGGATCCCGATCGACTCTCCGCGCAGGGACTGACGGCCGACAACGTGAACCAGGCGCTGGCAGTCGCGAGTCTCGATGCACCGGGCGGCCGCGTCACGGTAGGGGGTCGGGAACAGACGCTGCGCATTCTCGGCGCCGCGGTCACGGTCGAGCAGATTCGCAACATCACCATCCCGACGGGTGGCGGGCGTTCGGTGCGGCTCTCCGACGTTGCGGATGTGGGTGACGGTTCCGCAGAGGTGCGCTCGTTCGCGCAGCTCAACGGTGAGCCCGTCGTCGGTTTCCAAGTCAGCAAGGTCAAGGACGCCAGCGAGATCAGCACTGAGGACGGCGTTTCCGCAGCCATCGAGAAGTTGCTGAAGGCCCACGAAGGCATCTCGATCACGAAAATCCTGTCGCGCGTGGATCAGACTCGCGCCGGCTTCATCGCTACGTGGAACACATTGATCGAGGGCATGCTGCTGGCTGCGCTGGTCGTGTTCATCTTCTTGCGCGATTGGCGCTCGACGCTGATCACGGCCGTTGCGATGCCGGTCTCGCTGATTCCTACCTTCTTCTTCATGGACATGCTCGGGTTCAGCCTGAACATGGTGACGTTGCTGGGGCTCACCCTCGTGATCGGCATCCTCGTCGACGACGCCATCGTCGAGATCGAGAACATCGAAAAGCGCGTTTACCGTGGTCTGCGTCCGTACGACGCTGCGATTCAAGGCGCCGATCAGATCGCGCTTGCGGTCATCGCCACGACCTTCGCAATCGCCGCAGTGTTTTTTCCAGTCGTCTTCATGCCCGGGATTCCCGGCCAATTCTTCCGCGAGTTCGGTGTCACGGTGACGATCGCCGTGCTGTTTTCGCTGTTGGTGGCACGCCTTCTGACACCGCTGATGGCAGCGTATTTCCTCGTGCCGAAGCCGCCCAAGAAACGTCCGGAGCTTCCGGTGCTGTATCGGCGCGCGCTGGTGTGGGCGTTGGATCATCGATGGGCGTCGGTCATCATGGCCACCATTCTGTTGTTCCTTTCGGTCGCGCTCGTGGTGCCGTTGCCGAAGGGCGTACAGCCTGAGGGAAATCCCAATTTCTTGAGCGTCGCCATCGAAGCACCACCCGGATCGACGATCAGCGATATGCGCGCGGTCGTCGGTCAGGTCGAGGATCTGCTCGCGGCGCAGCCGGAGGCCGAATCCGTCTTCACGCAAGTCGGGGCGGGCGGCGCAAGCGGGGGTCCGGGCGGATTCGTCTCCAATGCCGGGGTGACCAAAGGTACGGTGACATTGATCCTGAGGGAAAAGCGCGATTCGCGAGTCAGTGAGATCCGGGACCGGATACGGCCCAAGCTGCTCGAGATTCCCGATGCGCGGTTGTCATTCGACAACGCCGAATTCGGTTCGGCCGGTATCAACGTCATCCTGACCAGCGAGACCGGTGAGGGTCTCGAAGCGGCCGGCCTCGCGCTGCAGCGCCAGATGCGCACGATACCCGGCATCGTCGATACGCGGCCCATCACGCCACCCAGCGGCCCGGAAATCGTCGTGCGCCCCAAGGCGGACGAAGCGGCGCGCCTGGGCGTATCCGTCGCAACCATCGCGGCAGCAGCGCGCGTCGCGACGGTCGGCGACATCGACGCCAACGTTGCGAAACTGAATGAGGGCGAGCGTCGCATCCCGATCCGCGTGCGCTTGCCGCAAAACGCGCGCGCGGATCTGTCGGTCATCAAAAACATGCGCATTCCGACCGCCATCGGCGGCACGACCACGCTCGAAAGCGTCGCAGATGTCTATTTTCAGGCCGGCCCGGCACAGATCAGTCGGTTCGATCGCAGGCGCAACCTCACAATCCGGGCGGACCTGACGGGCGGTGTTCAGCTCGGCGACGCGTTGACCAAGGTCGAGGCGTTGCCGATCGTCAAGAGTCCGCCACCCGGAGTCGGCCGTGCATCACAGGGGCAGGAACAGGCGCTGGCACAACTGACGCTCGGTTTTCTCGTCGCCTTCGTCGAGGCGATCGGTCTGGTCTACCTGGTCATGGTGTTGTTGTTCCGCAGTTTCTTCAAACCCATCATCATCATGATGGCGTTGCCCACCGCGGTCGGCGGCGCATTTCTGGCGCTGTTGTTGGGCGGCTCCATGCTGGGCATACCGTCGCTGATCGGCTTCCTGATGCTGATGGGATTGGCCGCGAAGAACTCGATCCTGTTGGTCGAGTACGCGATCGAACGCGAACGCGAGGGTTTCAGCCAGCGGGAAGCGCTGCTGGAAGCGTGCCGCGAACGCGCAAGGCCGATCGTGATGACGAGCCTCGCGATGATGGCCGGCATGCTGCCCACGGCGCTCTCCATCGGGCAGGGATCCGAATTCCGCCAGCCGATGGCGATCGCCGTCATTGGTGGTCTGATCACGTCGACCGTGCTGTCGCTCGTGCTGGTGCCGGTGGTATACGAGTTTGTCGATGACTTCGAACGCTGGCTCTTGCCGCGCCTGTC
>CAYUMA010000386.1:0-7931 GCA_964445675.1 uncultured Pseudomonadales bacterium
CATCGAGATCGAAGGTGAGGCGTGGCACCAGCATCCGCGACTTGATCTCCGCCAGTAGTGCCGCCATGACCAGATACTCGGCAGCGAGCTCCCACTGCAGCGCTGTCATCAATTCGATGTACTGCATGTACTGGCGCGTGATCTCTGCGACCTTGATGTCGAGGATGTCGAGGTTCTGGCGCCGGATCAGGTACAGCAGCAGGTCCAACGGTCCTTCGAACGTCTCGAGAAATACTTCGAGCGCGTCGGGCGGAATATAGAGGTCCGTCGGCAGTTGCGTGACGGCCTCGCCGCTGACGACGGCGTAGAGTTCGTCGGCGCTGGCGCCGCGCTGTTCGCGCAGCGCGCGTAACCCCTCACCCGGCGCGTCGGCGCCCGGAACTACCGCGAGTTGCTGCGACACCGCATCGCTCACCGGTGCGAAATGCCGATGGCGGCGCGCACGTCTTCGAGCGTCTCCCGCGCGACGTCGCGCGCTCTTTCGGAACCCTCGATCAAAATCGACTGCACCATGTCTCTGTCTCCCTCGTATTGCAGCGCACGCGCGCGGATCGGCGCCTGTTCGGCCTCGATCGCGTCAATCAACGGACCCTTGCACTCGAGACAGCCGATCCCGGCGGAACGACATCCCTGCGCCGCCCAGTCGCGCGTCTGCTGACTCGAATAGATCTCGTGCAGCGCGAACACCGGACACAGTTCGGGCGAACCCGGGTCGCTGCGGCGTACCCGCGCCGGGTCGGTCTTCATCGTCTTGATCTTCTGCTCGATCACGCCAGGCTCTTCGCGCAGTCGGATCGTATTCTCGTAGGATTTCGACATCTTCTCGCCGTCGAGCCCCGGTACCTTGGACTGCTGCGTCAGCAACACACGCGGTTCCGGCAGAATGATGCGGCCGCCCCCCTCGAGATAACCGAACAGACGCTCGCGATCGCCGATCGAGAGATTCTGCTGCTCCGCGAGCAGCGCGCGCGCTTTCTGCAACGCGGCGACATCTCCCGCCGTCAGATACGCCTTGCGCAGTTCACTGTACAAACGACCGCCCTTTTTCCCCATCTTTTTCACGGCCGCTTCGGCGTGCTGTTCGAACTGCGGCTCGCGCCCATAGATGTGGTTGAAGCGCCGCGCGATCTCCCGCGTCACTTCTACGTGCGCAACCTGGTCGGCGCCTACCGGAACGTTGCCCGCGCGATAGATCAAGACATCGGCCGACATCAGCACCGGATAACCGAGGAATCCGTATGTCGCCAGATCGCGGTCACCGAGTTTGGTCTGCTGGTCTTTGTAGCTCGGCACGCGTTCGAGCCAGCTCACCGGCGTGATCATCGACAACAGCAAATGCAGTTCCGCGTGTTCGGGCACTTTCGACTGGACAAACAGCGTCGCTGAACCGGGACTCACGCCCGCCGCCAGCCAATCGACCACGGTATCGAACGTGTACTGCTCGATATCGTAGGGCGCTTCATAGTGCGTCGTCAGCGCGTGCCAGTCGGCCACGAAGAAAAAACACTCGTACTCGTGCTGCAGTCGAATCCAGTTCTTGAGGACCCCGTGGTAGTGACCGAGGTGCAGGCGCCCGGTGGGACGCATACCCGAGACGACCCGATGTTCCGAGTCACTGCTACTCAATCCCCGTCCCCGAATTTCCAAGTGGCGGCAGTATACCCGAGCGCTGAAGTTCGGCGGCGCGCGCTCGCGGCTGCGTTCACTCGAACACGCCAAGCCCCGGCCGCACGACGACCGGCGGCAATTCGGTCAGATCGACGACGGTCGTCGCGGTCAGCCCGCAGGACCCGCCGTCGATGATCAGATCCACTTGGGATTCAAGCTGACGGCGGAACTCTTGCGGATCGCTCAGCGCTTCGGCGGCACCGGGCAGGATCAGGCTCGTCGACATCATCGGTTCGCCGAGCGCATCGAGCAGCCCTTGCGCAATCGCGTGTTCCGGCACCCGGATCCCGATGGTGCGACGCTTCGGATGCACCAGCCGCCGCGGCACCTCGCGCGATGCTTTCAGCAAGAACGTGAACGGGCCCGGCGTGAAATGCTTGAGGATTCGATAACTCGAGTTGTCGACCTGCGCGTAGATCGACAACTCCGACAGATCGCGGCACACGAGCGTGAAGTGATGAAACTTGTCGAGCCGCCGGATCGCCCTGATGCGATCGAGCGCGGTTTTGTCGCCGATGTGGCAACCGAGCGCGTACGTCGAATCCGTCGGATAGACGATCACGCCGCCGCCGCGCACGATGTCTGCCGCCTGCACGAGCAGGCGCCGCTGTGGATGTGTCAGATGCACCGCGAAGTACTGGCTCACGGGACTTCACGCACGTGAAAGCGCCACTGACACAATGGTTTCTTTAGCCTGACCGATGAATCTTCTATGATCGCGCCACACTTACGCACGACACTTGCATGCAGCTCGTCGAATTCATCCCGATTCTAGTCTTTGTCGCTGTCTATTACGCATTCGGGATCTTCTACGCGACCGCGGCGTTGATGGTCGCGGTGACGCTGCAGGTCGGCGCGTTGTGGCTCGCAAAGCGGCAGATCTCCGGGCAGACGAAGTTCACGTTCTGGATATCGCTGGTGTTTGGTGGTTTGACGCTGCTGCTGCACGACAAGACCTTCATTCAGTGGAAGCCGACGATCATCAACTGGGTCATGGCCGGCGCGTTGGTGGGTAGTCATTTCTTCGCGCGCCAGAACCTCGTCGAACGACTGCTCGGGAGTCAACTGGCGCTGCCCGCGCGCGTCTGGTCGCGACTGAACTTCGGCTGGGCCCTAGGATTCTTCCTCGCCGGCGTGCTGAACCTGTATGTCGCACGCAACTACTCGGAAGCGTTCTGGGTGAGCTACAAACTGATCGGAGGTTTTGCGATCACGCTGGCGTACTCGCTGATCACGTTCGCGTATCTGGGTCTCGGCGGCTATCTGAGCGACGCGACGGCGCAAGTTCGCGAAGCACGCGCGAAAAGCGCGGATCCTGCGCCATGACGCGTTCGCGCTCGCTGCGTGTCGGGATGTTGTGCGTCGGGATGCTGCTCGCGCCGATGTTGCGTGCCGAAACCGCGTGGATCTCGGACGAATTCACCGTACCCCTGCGCAGCGGTCCATCGGACGGACACCGCATCGTGCACCGCGGTCTGCCGACCGGCACCGAGCTCGACGTGCTGCAAACGGACGGCAACGCCGGTTATACGCAGGTCCGTACGCGCAGCGGCATCGAGGGTTGGATCAACACGCAGTATCTGGCGAGAGAACCCGTCGCGCGAAGTCAGCTCGCGGCTGCCAACAACCGCGTTGCGGCGCTGCAAGGTCAACTCGCGCAACGCGGCGAAACGTTGACGGAGCTGCGCAGCGGAAGCCTCGAAGCGACCACGCTGCGCGACCAGCTGACCGCGCAAGTCGCGCAACTCGAAAGCGAACTCACCGATCTGAAGCAAGTATCGTCCGGCGCGATCGAGGAACACGCGCGCAACCAGGAACTGGTCGCGTTGAACGCGCGGTTGCGAGCCGAGGTCGACGAATTGATCGAAGAGTCGCAGCGGCTCGAGCGAGGTATCGAGCAGCGCTGGCTGTTGATCGGTGGCGGCCTGGTTCTCGGAGGTCTGCTTGCAGGTGTTGGAATCAAGGCGCGCCCGCGCCGCAGCGGCTGGTCGTGATCGCACTGTCAGTCAACGTGAACAAGATCGCGCTGCTGCGTAATTCGCGCGGCGGCGATAAACCCAGCGTCGTCGAAGCTGCCGAGATCGCGCTGGGCGCCGGTGCGTATGGAATCACCGTTCATCCGCGCCCCGACATGCGCCACATTCGCCCGCACGACGTGACGGACCTCGCCCGGCTGCTGCGCGAACGCCACCCCGGTATCGAACTCAACATCGAAGGCAATCCGTTCGCACCCGCGCTCGAGAACGGTTATCCGGGGTTCGACGCGTTGATCGACTCCGCGCGCCCCAACCAGTGCACGCTCGTACCGGACAGTGACTCGCAGCTGACGTCGGATCACGGTTGGGACCTGACCGGCGACACAGCACGTTTAGAGGCTGCAATTGCGCGCTATCGGAAGCTCGGCGCGCGCGTCAGTTTGTTCCTGGACCCCGACGCCGCACAGGTCGAGCGCGCTGCGCGTGTCGGCACGCAGCGCATCGAGCTGTACACCGGCCCCTTTGCGGAATCGGTCAGGGCCCACGGCACTGGCAGCACGCAGGCGCAGGCGAGCCTGCGCAGCTACGCCCGTGCCGCGCGCCAGGCGACCGAGTTGGGCCTCGGCGTGAACGCCGGACACGATCTCGACCTCGACAATCTGCCGTTGTTTCGCCGGATTCCCGAAGTGCTCGAAGTATCGATTGGTCACGCGTTGATCGTGGACGCGCTGCGGATCGGGCTTGCGGCCGCGGTCGCCGCGTATCTGCGGGCGCTGCAATGACGCCATCGATGACACGAGTGCTCGTCGCCGCGGCCAGCGCATTGTTTCTCGGAGCTTTGATCACCGAGATTCATACGCGACTGTTCGCGGGCCAGCAATTTGCAATGCTGTGGCTTTCGGTCGGGGCGATCTTCGTCGGCGGCATCGTCACGCTGCGCGCAACCCCACAAACGCGTGCCAGTGCCGCGGTCCCGACCGAATTGGAATCCGACGAAGACGACAATCGCGAGAGCGGTCGCGTGAAATGGTTCAACCGCACGAAGGGATTCGGCTTCATCGTGCGCGACAGCGGCGGTGAGGTGTTCGTCCATCATCGCAACATCCAAGGCACCGGGCGCCGCAGCCTCAAGGACGGGGAATACGTGCGTTTCAACGTGACGACCGGCGACAAGGGACCGCAGGCAGAGCACGTTTCCGTTACGCGCGGGCCATGACACAAAACCTCAGAGCCGTCCTTGATCAGCGCGTGCGTGCCGCGATGGCGGCCGCCGGTGTCGCCGATCCGGCCGCGCTGATCACGCCCGCGGCGCGTCCCGAATTCGGCGACTACCAGGCCAACGGCGTGATGCAGGCCGCCAAGCAGTTGCGCCGCAATCCACGCGAACTCGCAGCCGCGGTCGTCGCGCAACTCGATCTGACACATATCGCGTCGAGCGTCGAGATCGCCGGACCCGGGTTCATCAACATCAAGTTGGCCGATACGCTGCTGGCAGCTGCCGCCGATCCGAATCAACCGTTGCTGACGGCCGTGGCGAATCCAAAAACCGTGGTCATCGACTACTCGTCGCCGAACCTCGCCAAAGAGATGCACGTCGGGCATCTGCGCAGCACGATCATCGGCGATGCGATGGCGCGGGTGCTCAGTGCGCGCGGCGAACACGTGATCCGGCAGAATCACGTCGGTGACTGGGGCACGCAGTTCGGCATGTTGCTCGCTTACCTCGAAGATACCGGCAGCGCAGCCGAGGCGTTGACGGACCTGGAACGGTTCTATCAGGCCGCCAAACAACGCTTCGACGCTGACCCGGCTTTCGCGGACCGCGCACGCGCGTGTGTCGTCGCGCTGCAAGGGGGTGATCCACACGCCACCGCACTCTGGCAGGCGTTCATCGACATCTCGATGAGCCACTGCGAAGCGGTGTATCAGCGTCTCGGGATCGCTCTGACGCGCGCCGACATGCGCGCCGAGAGCGCCTACAACGACGAGCTGCCCGACATCGTCCGCGCGCTGGATCAGCAGGCGTTGTTGACCCAGTCGGATGGTGCGGGTTGTGTATTCCTGGACGAGTTCAACGCGAAGGACGGCACGCCGCAGCCCGTCATCGTGCGCAAGAGCGACGGTGCGTACCTGTATTCGACGACCGATCTCGCCGCGGTGCGCTATCGCGCGCAGACGCTGCATGCCGATCGCATGCTGTATTTCGTCGACGCGCGTCAGGGGTTGCACTTCCGGCAGGTCTTCGCGGTTGCGCGGCGCGCCGGCTTCGTCGCGCCACAAACGACGTTGGAGCACCACCCGTTCGGCGTGATGCTCGGCAAGGACGGCCGGCCGTTCCGTTCACGCGACGGGGGCCTAGTGAAGCTGGTCGACCTGCTCGATGAAGCGCAACAACGCGCGTACGCCGTCGTCACCGCAAAGAACCCGGCGCTGTCCGACGCAGACCGACACGAAATCGCGCGCGTCGTCGGCATCGGCGCCGTGAAGTACGCAGACCTCTCGAAGCATCGCGCCAGCGACTACGTTTTCGACTGGGACACGATGCTCGCGTTCGATGGCAATACCGCACCGTACCTGCAGTACGCGTACACACGAATCGTTAGCCTCTTCCGACGCGGTCAGGTGTGGGCCGAGGAACTGAAGGGCACCGTGTCACTCGACGCGCCGGCCGAGCGCGCTCTGGCGCTGGTGCTCGCCCGGTTTCAAGAAACGGTCGACGACGTCGCGGATACCGCGCTACCGCACTACTTGTGCGGCTACCTCTACGAACTGTCCGCGCGCTACATGCAGTTCTACGAGCAGTGTCCGGTACTGAACGCGGACGCGGCCACGCGTGCGAGCCGGTTGCTGTTGTGCCGTCGCGTCGCCGATACGTTGAAGCAAGGTCTTGCGCTGCTCGGCATCGAAACCGTCGAGCGGATGTAACGCATCGGCGCCAAAAAAAGAGCCCGCATCTGCGGGCTCTTCGATCGGGACGTCGCGGTCTCAGGCTCGAGCCAGTTTTGGCACCGTGTACGACTTGAGATCCTTCACGAAATCGCGCAGCGCCTGAATGCCGGTTGCCTCGGCGTCGACGCACCACTGCTTGAAGTCGCGCAGCAGGATCTCGGCGTCACCGCCGCGCTTCGACCAGATGTTCTGCAGCTGTTGCTTGAGCTCATAGATCGTGCGCAGCATCGGGCTGCCGTCGACGAGGCGCGATATGTCCGCGCGCCCCGCTTCGTCAACCAGCATGTCTTCGCGCGTCAGCAGCGACTTGCCACGCTTGAGCAGCGCTCGCGTGGCCGTGTCGGCGCGCTGTACTTCGAGTTCCACCACGGGGGCGACGACGCGCTCCGCGTAGTTCGCCATCACGCGAAAGCGATCGTTGAGGACGGCCCAGACGGTGTCCTTGTCGATCAGTTCTTTGCCGGCGACTTTTTCGACGATCGGCCCGGTGCTCAGCGGCCGCGCCAGACCGAGCATGCTGAACAGCGAGATCCACATCCAGCCCATGTCGAACTCCCACGGCTGCGCCGACAGCTTCGCGGAATTCGGGTAGGTATGGTGATTGTTGTGCAGCTCTTCGCCACCGATCAGGATGCCCCACGGCACGAGATTGCGCGCGGCGTCGGGACATTCGAAGTTGCGATAGCCCCAATAGTGGCCGACGCCGTTGATGACGCCCGCAGCAAAAAACGGGATCCACAGCATCTGGATGGCCCAGATCGTCAGGCCCGGGACACCGAACAGCAGCAGGTCGATGACCATCATCGTGCCGACGCCGCTGATCTTGAATTTGTTGTAGAGGTTGCGCTCGATCCAGTCGTCCGGCGTGCCTTTACCGAAGCGCTCGAGCACCTCGGGTTTGGCGGCAGTGACGCCGTACAGCTCCGCGCCCTCAAACAGTACTTTGGGTAAACCAAATACCTGCGGGCTGTGCGGATCCTCCTCGGTCTCGCAGTGGGCGTGGTGCTTGCGGTGTACCGCGGTCCACTCTTTTGTCAGCATGCCAGTGGTCAGCCACAGCCAGAAACGGAAGAAATGCTTCAGCGCGCCGTTCAACTCGAGCGCGCGGTGGGCCGAGTAGCGGTGCAGGTACACGGTCACGGCCACGATCGTGACGTGGGTCATGACCAGCGTGTAAAGGGCCATGGTGCCGATCGAGGCGTTCCAGAGACCCTGATGTAGGAATGCAAAATCCACTCGTTAACTCCCTAAGGACGGTCCACAAAGCTTACAGCGGCGCGCATTGTGTCAACACGGACCCCAAAACGCCACCGCGACCCAATCTGGCTGGTTAGTATA
>CAYUMA010000387.1:0-1685 GCA_964445675.1 uncultured Pseudomonadales bacterium
ACGCAACGAAGAACTCGCACGCGCGCTGCAACAGCAAACCGCAACCGCGAGCGTGCTGGAGTCGATCAGCCGATTCGGCTTCGATCTCGACGATGTGCTGAATTCCGTCGTGAAGCAGGCGGCCATTCTTCTGCGCGGAACGGCCGCGCTCATCTTTCAGGTGCAGGATGACCGGATCGTCCAGACGGCCGTGTACGCACCGACGCCTGCGATACGTGACGCCCTGCTGCGCATTGGGGGCGTCCGCAACAGCGACGAAGACGTGCAGGCGATCGTCATCCGGGAACGGCGCGCGCGGTCGGTGACCATCAAAGCCGGCAACCCGGGCCGGTCGCCGCAGGAGGCGCTGTTCCGGCAGCACTTCGGGCCCTTCAGCTCGCACATGGTGCCGATGTCCGGCAAGGGTTCGACGATCGGCGGCCTCGCGGTGCTGGTTCCCGGCGAACACCGGTTCACGGATGACGAGAAGGCGTTGACGCAGACGTTCGCCAATCAGGCCGCGATCGCGATCGAAAACGCGAGGTTGCTCGGTGAGTTGCACGAGAGCAACCGCGCCACCAACGAGGCTCTAGAGGTGCAGCAGGTGATGGCGGGCGTGCTGGCCATCGTGGCCGGTGCGCCGTCCGACATCGATGCCACGTTGCCTGAGATCGGCCGCGCTGCGCTGCGGCTCACGGGCTCGGACGGGGCGCACGTCAGCTGCTACGTCGGCGATGCACTGCGCTACTGGACCAACGTGACGGGCGAAGTCATGACCGGCGTCGGCTGGGGTGTCATGGGTGGGCCGGTGACCGGGCTCACCATCACGGGCGCGGCCATCGCGGGTAACTGCACGATCGAACTGACGGGTCCATTCGAAGCGTGGGCAACCCAGTACCCGGGCTCGGCCGAGATGACTCGACAGTTGGGATTGCAGGAAGGTGCGGTTCTCGCGATGCCACTGCCGGGACCGGAGGGCGCTTTGGGCGCGGTGGTCATCAGACGTGGCCTGGCCGAACCGTACTCCGACTCGCACAAGGCCATCCTTCGCACGCTCGCCGACCAGGCGGTGATCGCGATCCAGAACGCGCGGCTGTTCGGCGAAACCCAGGAGGCGCTGGAGCGCCAGACCGCCACCGCCGAAGTGCTGCAGGTGATCAGCAGTTCCGTGGCCGACACCGCGCCCGTATTCGAGCGGATCCTCGACAGTTGCGAGAAGCTGTTCGGCACGGATGAAGTCGGCATCTTGCTGGTGCACGAGGATGGACAGCTGCACGTGAGCGCGGCCCGCGGCGCGGCCATCGGCGCAATGCTGTCGGGTTTGCCGATGCCCGTCGATCAGACGGCGACCGGTCGAGCGTTCCGCGAAGGGCATGCGGTACACATCGCAGATGCGACCGATGCCGCTGCCGTACCGGACGCGTGGATTCACTTTCGCAAAGGGCTGGAACTAGCCGGCAACTGCTCGCTCGTTGTCGCGCCGATGTTGTGGGAGCAGCGCGGCATCGGTTCGATCTTCGTCATGCGGCAGCCACCGCGGCCGTTCTCGGAGAAAGAGATTGCGCAGCTCGCCACGTTCACCGACCAGGCCGTGATCGCGATCCAGAACGCGCGCATGTTCGGCGAACTGCAGTTGCGTAATCAGGAAGTCAGCGCTGCGCTAGAGCAGCAGAAAGCGCTGGCGGATGTGCTGAACGTCATTGCCA